>JACZXL010000059.1 GCA_022571635.1 Planctomycetota bacterium | reverse complement strand
GCTTCAGGACCTTCAGGGCCACCACCCGGCGCGGGTGTTCTTGCTCGGCCTCGTAGACCACGCCCATGCCGCCGGACGCGATGACGCCGACGATGCGGTAGGGGCCGATGTACTGGGGTAAACCCTGGTTTTCAGGGTCACAGGCGGGCGCTGACGCCTCGGGCAAGGCATCGGCCGGATCCTCATCATCCAGCAGTTGCTCGGCCAGGCTCCGGGCCTGCTGCGGTGTCAGGGGCATGATATGTTTCCTCTGGCGCGTCATATACAATACCTACGGCAGTGAACCGGCGATCTCGCCGACCATTTTTGGCCAACTGGAGAAAGGCTGGTGGTGAACGCCCACGAGACGGCAAGTCGTTTCCAGACGACGAGTTGGACGCTGATCGTTCGGGCCCGGGCGAGCCGCGCGGACCTTCAGGAGCTGCTGAGCGTCTATTGGAGCCCGGTCTACGCCTATTTGCGGCGAAGCGGTCACGATCCGCACGATGCGGCCGACCTGACGCAGGGGTTTCTGTCGGAGGTTGTGCTGGACCGCGGTTTTGTAGAGCGGGCCGATCCTGATCGCGGGCGGTTCCGGTCGTTTCTACTCTCAGCCCTGAGCAAGTTTGTGATCGACGAGCATCGCCGGGTGAGCGGTCGTTACGGGACACGCCCGAAGATGTTGATACCGAGCGATCCGGAGGCGCTCGCACAAGCGGAGCCTGATGTCACTGAAGATCCGACCCGGGCGTTCGATCGTCAGTGGGCGACGACGGTCATCGGGATCGTGCTGAATCGACTGGAGTCGGCGTGTCAGCGCGAGGGTTTGGAATCACATTGGCAGGCGTTCGAGGCGCGGGTAATTAGGCCGGCGGTGTACGGTTCCCAACCGGCGTCGATCGAGTCTCTGGTCTCGTGTATCGGCGCGCGGAGTTCGGAGGAAGTCTCGAGCATGCTCCACACGGTCAAGCGGAAGTTCCGCCGAGTGTTGCGGGACACGGTGGCGGAGACACTCGACGGCGCTGCGGACCTGGAGTCGGAGCTGGCCGAGCTGCGGCAGTTCCTCTCGGTTTGATCGCCTGGGCGAGCCGGGTTGTGTCAACCCGGTGGACACCCAAAGTCACTTGGCGTCGGAACGCAAGCCGGGTTGTGTCAACTACGGTCCTTGCCCAAGGCGCAAAACGAAAACCTCGCGCGAGCTTCCAAGCCCGCGCGAGGTCAAATCGCTGAGAATGGATGAATACGTTAGGGATCGCGGTCGGTCGGGACCTCGACGACTTCGCTCGCCGGGAGCGCCTCGATCGTGATATCGCTGGCGGGGATTCCCGGCTTGGCCTTGTTCGCCGGGTCGTAGTACTTCAAGCCGGCCAGGCGAGCGTCCCAATTCTTCAGAGCGGTCTCCTGCAGCAAGTGCTGCTGCTTTCGCAGCTGCGCCAGTCGGGTTCGAGAAGCGGCGCGAGCGGACTCGGCCTGGGCCAACGCAGCCTCAAGATTCGTGCGCCGATGCAGGATCTCGCGGAAGCGATCAGTATCGGCACGAATGCGTGCTGAGTCCGCTTGCACGATACGGGCGTCGAAGAGCGCTTCGACGGCATCGGTGCGGGCGGACGCGATCTGGCGATGGGCGTCGGCCTGAGCGCGGGCCACGTGGCTGTCGGCCGCAATGGCCGCCTCGTGCGCGTCGGCCATGGCCTCGGCGTGCTCGCGCTGGGAATGGGCTGAGGCCAGCAGACGATCAATATCTGCTTCGGCGCGGAGTGAGTTGGAGAAAATGAGGTTGCGATTATGCTCGATCTCAGCGGCGGCGACGGCGCCCGCCATCTCGTTACGAGCCTTCAGTCGCACGACCTCCACATCGGTCTTGCGGGAGAATACGTGCGCTCTGGCCATCGCTTCGTCGTAATTGGCCTGGGCGATGACGATGCCGGAGTCGACCGTACGATCGAGCTTGGTCAACTCCGCCTTGAGCGTGCGATCAGCCGCGGTGATCTGAGCTTGCAGCTCGGTCGCCATCGCGTGCTCGGACTGCTCGACGCTGTCGGCCTCCACGAGGAGCCGATTCGTCTCGGCCTTGCCGCGGCGCTTGGTCGCTGCGAGCTCGGCGTCCAGGGCCTGAACCTCGCTCTTGCCGATGTGAGACACGGCTTGGGCCTCGGCGCGGAGTTGCTCGGCTTGCGCTAACGACATCTCCAGATTGGCCTTGGCCTCGGCGCGAAGATCGGTCGCCCCGGCCGTCGCCTCCTTTCGGAAGCTTTCAGCTTCGACGATCGAGCGGTTGTACGTGGACTCGCCGACGGCCAAGGCTGAGGTAATGCGAGCCGCGCCTTCGTCGATCTGCGCTCTGGCTTGGACCTCGATGGCGTCGGCCAGGGCCAACTCTTCAGTAGCGACGGCCAGCTCCTGCCTGAGCACGGCTTGGGCCTTGCTGTTGTTCTCGTTGAACGAGGCGTCGATGGCCAGTTGCTGGGCATCAGCCGTGGCACGATCACGCATCACTTCGGCCAAGGCCGAGCGATAGGCGGCGATGTGCTCCGGCTCGATGAACGCGGTCACCGGCTCGACGGTGGGGGACTCGGGCACGTCGTGAAGCTCAGCCGGCAGCTCCAGTGCGGGACCGGTCTTGCCGTCCAACTCGACTTGTCCCTCCGTGTGCTTGCGCACCAGCTCTTCGATGATCTGGGCCCGCAGCCGATTCGCTTCGGCTTCGGCCTCGGCGATAATCGTTTTCATCTGAGCTTCGGCCAACTTCTGCTGGTGCAGGGCCGTTTCCCGCAACGCCTTGGCGCGGGCTTGGGCCTCGGCCTTGACGAACTCGGCCCGCGCAACCTTCTCGGTGCGCTCGGCCCTGATGCGGAGCTTGTTCGCTTCCGCGGATTGGCTGTCGAGCCAAGCCTCCAGCTCGCCGTGGCTCTTGTCGAAGTCGGCTTGCGCCTCGTTGGCGAACCAGGTGGCGTCGGCCCGAAGCCGATCGATCTCCGCGATCGCCCGCTGGAACTTCGTGTGAGTTCCGGACCGCTGCCGCTCGGCCTCAGCCTGAGCTTGGCGCCACACCATCTCCGACTCGGTGACCTTGAGGTCGAATAGCTCCTTGGACGCTTGCGCCATCAAGGCGTTGGCGCGGGCGGTCAGTTCCTGGGTTTCGGCCCGGGCGTCATTCTCGATGGCATCAGCTTGAGCGGACAGCTTGGCCGATTCGGCATCGCTCCGCTGGCGGACGGTCTTGATCTGGATCGCCAGCTCATCCACGCGAGCCTTCATCCCTTCCTTGGTCGCAGCCGCTTCAGCGCGAAGCGCGTCGGCCGTCGCCGTGCCCCGGGTGCGCGTCGCTTGTGACCGCTCACGCATGTCCTCGATCGCCGCGATTCCCTCCGCCTCGGTCGTCTGGCGGATCGTGCGCAGCTTGTCGGTTCGCGCCTGGGACTGTGAGAACTCGGAGTCGGCTTGGCTGGCCATGTCTGCGTAGATCGTCTCGCGCTCCTTCAGCAGTGTCTCCGCCAACGACTCGTTCTTCGCCACCGTGCTCTCGAGATCGCGCTGCCGGGCCGACACACTTGCGTACAGCCGGCTTTGCTCGGCATTGGCCTGCTTGCGCCGATTCTCCGCCTCGGCGAAGGCGATCTGCTCGCGGGAGGAGGCCTCCTGCCGATGCGCAATGATCTTTGCCTGCTGCTCGCGCAGATTCGCCTGGCTCTCCATGTCGATCGCCCGAGCGTTGGCCAGGCTTCGCTCCACCTCCGCCATGCCGATTCTCGCCTCGCTCACGAACTGCTCGGGCAGGTCCGTCTGACGCGCCGCTTGCTTGATGTAGCTTCGTGTCTTGTCCAGTTGCTGGCCTTCTTCTCCGAACGCGAGGTTCGAGTTCGAGCTTGATGTCGACCGCGACCAATTCGATCCGGTGTCCCACGAGCTGCAGCCGGCTACGAGGACAACCAGGGAAGCAGCGACGTTCGACGTTACCAGCCACGCACGACGACGGCTTGAGCGGACGACAGTCCGGTCCGTACGGTCGTTACCGGTCTTATGAGAAGTGAACTGAGCCTCCATGGGGCTATCTCCAAATACAGCGGTTTCTGTAAAACACAGCCAAGCCGCGCGCAAACGTCAGCGCACCGGCGACGTAGCAACGTTCGGCTAAGCAGCGTGCTATATTTAGGGGAATCGGACGCTCGGGGTGATCACCGACATCTGGGGCGAGATCCGATCGGGTCTACCTCAGTGCAGCGCAGTCTTAGCCGAGGTTTGAGCCGCAAGCGTGATCGATATCGGACACAGGGTTGGCCCGATGTGTAACGATAACGCCGCGACTCGACCCCCGCGTTCACAACGACGCCCTCCCCGCGGGGCAGCCTCAAGTCTCAAGTTGCTTGGAATCCGCCGTGGCGGGCCTCAAGCCTTCTTCCCTCCCCCTCGATGCCTTCCTTCAGATACCTAGTGCCTAGTGCCCGAAGATGCCTCCGGCTCATCAACGGCGTTCATCTTGAGCGACGTTGGACGAGCGCGAGGTCGATCTGCCGAGCCGAGAGGGTGGACAATAAAGTGCGGGTGCGGGAAGGAGCGGCGGTGCCGACGTCGCTATCGGTCCAACAGTTTTCCTTTGTCTACAAGCGTTTGCCCGTCTACGGTGAGCGTGCCGTTCGTCAGGTGGGCAAACAGGTCGAACGGAACGTCATTGTCGCCCCCGGCCCAGGTATTGTTGCCGATGCCGACGCTGATCGTCCCGGCGCTCATCCACGTGACCATACGGCTGCCAGTCGGGGCCTTGACGTCTGGATTGATGCCGATGTCCAGGGCCGCAAACATATCCCGCCCGGCCGGCGCAGCGTCATACCGTTCGCGCAGCGCGGTGAGGTCGCTTTCGTTTTGAGCGGTCATTGACGTCAGCTTTCCGTCGCGGAACGTCAACGTCAATCCATTGATCCGTTTGCCTTGGAAGAAGAAGGTATCGGCGACGAAGGTGCCGCGGGCGGCGCTGGCCACCGGCGTAACGTACACCTCGCCGGCCGGCAGCCAGACCTGGCAGGCCGCACCCTTGGCGTACCGATCGTCGACCGAAATCACGCCATCGCTCACAAAGACGGGGCGCTGGGCGATCTCTACCGTCAAATCCGTGCCGTTGGGCGCGGTGATCCGAACCGTTCGGCCGGAGGCCAGGATGTTCCTGACCCGCTCGCCGGTGGCCTGAAGTCGAGCATAATCGACGTTCACGCCATCCCAGAAGATCTCCGACAGCTGGGTCTTGGTGATCCCAAACTGCCGGGCGCGGGCGGTCGTCGGATACAGCCCGTTGCCGAGATGCACCTGCAGCACGCCCCGTTCGAGCATCTTCTTGTAGACTGCGCTGAACGCTTTAGCCTGGTTGGTCAAGCGCTTCGCCGGCACATCCGCCAGGAGATCCGGTCGCTCGGTGAAGTCCACCGAGATCACCGCATCAACGATTTCAGCCATCCTGAGCGCGAAGTTCGGCTCTTGGGTGTCGAACTGGGCGGGCACCTCCGTGAACAGCCTGCGCGTGAGACGATCACTGTCGATCGTGATCAAGGGGTGCGCGCCGAGCTTTCGAACTTCGACCGCGATGTCCTCCAACATCTGCTGGTCACGTGTGCCGCCGGTGATCAGCACCGACTCGCCGAAACGAATGTTCGCGCATTGATTGACAAGGGTGTCGGCAACCTTGGCCGTGTCCGTTGTTGTGGGTTGCTGGGCGACCAGCCCAGTTGCAACCCCCACAACCAAAGTGCCGAGCCCCAACCCGAAGATTCTGCATGTCCGTGTCATGGGTAGGTCTCCTTTCGTTGAAGTTGAGTACACGAAGTCTCGGTCTCCCCTCTGTCCGAAGGCGCAGTGGCACACTGCTCCTTCCACGCACCGCACCCCGCCATTGTACCAGGAGTTCGCCAGCCCCCCCATCTTTCCCCATTGCGGCGGAAGAATTGCGGTCCGGCCTGTAAACCGTGCTGCGACAGAAGTTTAGAGATGGACTCGGCGCTGCGGGCACCGGCGAGGCCCGACAAACGGACAGGCAAACGCCTCGGCAGCGCGGCGGGGACTAGCCCCAGTTCCCCAGGAGGATGAGCAGATCCTTGACGCCGACGGAGCAGTCGCCGTCAATATCTGCTGGACAGTCCTTACAATCGGCGCACGGGCCCCAGTTACCCAGAAGGATCAGCAGGTCCTTGACGCCGACCGAGCCGTCGCCGTCCAAGTCACCGGGGATTGCTTCGTCGCAGATGATCGAGAAGAGGCGCAAGCCGTCGATCGCCGCCTCGACCACCGATTGCGGGTCCGTGTCCGACGCAATGAAACGGATGCGGAACTGATCGGTCAGATCGACGAAGTCCCCGATGAAGAACTGCTTCTCGACCCAACCGCCGCTCACATCGGGCCCGGTCGGTCCCACGGTCTCCAGGGCGACCCAACTCGCCCCGCCGTCGTCGGACACCTCGATAACAAAGATGTCCTGCATCGGCGCGTCACCGACCGTGTTGGAGAACCAGCGGAAGTATCCGATGAGGGACGAGCCGGCCGTGGCGTCCATGATCGGCGAGGTGAGAATCGTGTTGCCGTTATCCACATCGCTGTTGCAGTCAACCGAGTCGTTCTCGGTGAGATAGCAGTTGCCGGAGCCGTCGGCATCGGTCGGCGGATCACCTCGAACGCAGTTCACGGGTACGCCGCGCTCCCATTGCCCGGTCGGGGCGTTGCCGGCGACCGTCCACCCAAGATCGGCCTCAAAATCGTCGGCGAACGATATCTCGAAACCAAGGCCACTCAGCGCGTTGTAGTGCGCATCCGGCGCCAGCGACGGGTTCGTGATCTCCTCGCCTCGCGTGGTTTGGGCGCTGAAAAAGAAGTTCACCGGCATCGTGCACGGTATAGCTGGGAACACGGCGTCATAGATGTTGGGATCGACCTCGAACATGTCGATTTCGATGAATCCGTCGCCGAGGTCATAGTGGAGCTTGCCGGTGCCGGGTTGGGGCTCGCCGCCGTTCTGGCCGAACACCTCGACGCGGATCGTGTCGCCCGCGGGGTTCAAGAGTTCGGGGAGCCCATCGGGGAAGTTGAAGCTCAATGGCGGTAACGACGCGCAGACGCCCTGCGGGTCGGCCAAGGCAGCTTGCCATTCGGGGTTATGGGACCCTGTCCCGAAGTTGGCGTCCGCTCCTTCAGCGCAGCCGGAGTGTGTATTGATACCAAAGGCCACGCCGTTCTCATCGTCGATGACCGGAGACCCCGAAGTACCGGACGTTGTATCCGCTTGGTATCGCACCGTAAAGCCGATGACTGCGACATACGGCCCGGCATGGGTTTGTTGGATCCTGTTCCACTCCGGCGGTGAAGTGTCAACGCCGTACCCGGTGACTCGGATGTCCTGCCCCTGCACCGGCGGAGGCGTGTCGGCGAGCGTGAAGAACGCACCCTGTGCTTCGCCCGGCGTCAAACCCGTCTCTGAGTTCGGGAAGCATCCAAAGTACCCCCAGTCGTTGCCCACACCGCCGTCTTCCCATTGCTTCGACGACACGTCCACCGTGTATTGGTCCTCCGGACCGGGATGCTGGGGGATTCCTCCATCGGAGAGAGGGACGTTGAACTCGATGACCTGCAGGTTCACGGTCGAACAGTGGCCGCACGTGAGCAGGCAATTGTTCGCGTCGTCGAACAGCCAAGCGGTGCCACCGACGGGCAAGGCGCGACCCACCCGGAGATCATCTGAGGGCAGACGGTCGTCGGTCGGCCCACAGATCGAGGACAGCGGGTCTCCGCCGGGGATGCCGACCATCACTTGCGTGATTCGCACACGGCTTGCCCCCGCGGCCGGGTCAGCGATCACCTCTAACCGAACCGCATCGCCGTTGAAGTAGGCCGAGGTATGGCTCCATTGGTTGAGCGTCTGCGTCGTGTGATGCTGCATCGAGCCGTCCGCCAAGGAGGTAATGCGCAGCACCGTGGAATGGCCGCCCGCCGGAGTGCGAGCCAATGTCGCCTCATCGAACGTCAGCCGTAACCATGTCGCATCCGGAACCTGAATTGTCGTCGAATAGACAACGCCGCGCGCGATCGCCCTGTTGAGAACCATTCCGGAATCGATGTCGACCTTGACCGCTCGACGCGGCAATGGCGCGATTTGTCCGAAAGCCACCGTCCCACCCAGCGCTTGGACGGCCAGAAGAACCAAACCAACGACTATGAGCCTGCGCATCATCCATCTCCTATTGTCTGTGGAAGCAAGTAGCGTGCCGACAAGCCGACTGCGATGTCGCTGATCTTCTGGTGCGATTTGACCGTGCCGTCGGTGTTGAGGAATAGAATCGACACCGCGTGATCGAGGGGTGCCCCCACGGCCAGGTCGCCGACCCCGTCGCCGTCCAGATCACCCAGTGAGGCCACCGAGGTGCCGAAGAGATCGTGACCCAGGATCCCAGTGAAACCGCCTTCGGTGTCGTTGATCTTCTGGTGTGACAGAACCCAGCCGGGCTGGGCGTGGGCGATACCCGCCAGGACGCCGATCGTCATCATTATCGCCAATCGCATGGTTATTCTACTTAGATCAGACCGGGCGCGTGGATGCCCAGTGTTCCGGAATACCTGTCCCCGAACCGCATTTGAGCCCGGGGGCACCGGCCGAACGGGGCCACCACGGGTATATATGCCGGTTTTGACGAAATCTTGCGCGACTTGGCAGATTTTTTTTCAAATGTGAAGGACGCTCACCCCAGGGAGGATCGCAGGCGGGGTGTGAAGGTGAGCACGTGTCCAGAAGCGGCTTCTTCCTGCCAAAGAGGCCGCATAGTGGTGTCCGCCCGCCGTCCCGATTCCATCGGGATGGCCGCCCCCGGAGATCCCGATTCCACCGGGGCCCCCATGCGGCCGAACGGGAATAGTGTACCACAGGCGAGCTGTATCCAACCGGCATTAGTGAGATACAAGCCCCGATTGACCTGCGCAGGGAGGCCAAGGATGGCAAGAGCCTCACGTTGCAGTGGAGCCATCCGAAAAGAAAGGCGCCTGCACTGTGTTCAGGAGCCGGGAGCGTGGCCACAACCGCGAGCCGTTCCGATTCGATCGGGACACACCAAACCCCGTTCATCCTCACGTGAACCGGGGCGAACGCGAGCAAAGCAGAGCGGAGCGGACCCTCACCTCGCCACGGCGAGTCGCCTGCGGAGACCCTAACCCCTCTCCCGGGGGGAGAGGGGAATGAGAGCCGGTGGAATCGGGAGCTCGCTCTTCGTGCCTCCGAGCCTTCCTCACCCCACCCGGACCCCGCCATAGGCGGATCTGTGACTTCGCAAAGCCTCAGGTCCGGCTTCCCGGCTCCATCGGTGGCGAGAAGAAGGCTTGAGGCCCGCCACGGCGGATTCCAAGCAACTTGAGGCTTGGAGTCTCCGAACTCCTGACCCCTAGCTCCCGACTCCTTCCTCTCTCCTCTGTGTTCTCAGTGCCTCTGTGTTGAGTCCCTTCCCTGCGCGCACGTGAGAGGCGCTGAATCGTTCACGCTCGCTCAAAATTCTTGGGGAAAAAACCCGCGCAGCGACCCGCCAAGCCGCATTCTACGGGCCGAATTACCGAATGTACCTCCCCCGCGCGCGCAAACGCAGCCGCCGATCCTTCTATGAAAGGAGCTGTTGTTCCATGCTCGCCTTGTCAATGTTGACAAACCAAATTTCCGGGGGCGCGGCGTCTGTGGCGCGCGCAAGCTAATCCCTATGCCGCAAAAAATCTCGTGCGCGCTTTGCCGGTTCGGATCGGTAACGCTGGACGATGGTGCAGTACATCGGTGAATCCACACAGTGAAATTCGTGGGCGCCTTGAATCATTCTCCGCCTGAGGTTTCGCTGGAGAGTTCGGGCCCATTCATCGACTCATCGCTATCTTCAAGATGCACATCACGAGACTGCGGCAAAGCGATTCTCTATGAACTGCGGGTCGTCAGTTTGGTCTGCCTCGCACAACCTCGCCGGACTGTGCATCCACCACCCAGACTTGAACGACGCGGCCCACGAAGTTCGCGTGAACCTTGTAGACATGACCTGCTTGCGCCACAAAGGAAACGTCTCTGTAGCCCATGTCCCCGCCCCACCCGGCACCGTAGTAAAAGCGGGTCGATAGCTTGATCATCAACTTGTGTTCGCCGGGAAGGACTTCGGCAGAGTCATTGCCTCCGAGCTTCTTGCCGTCTACGAAAGCGATCGACGCCGGCTTCACCGGTTGCAGCAAGGTAACGTCCTCCTTTGGAAGTTCCGCGCCGGCGTACATCCGCACTGTTCTGGCCGGGTTTGAACAGCCGCCGGTCAGCGCAACGATCAGGAGTATCAACAGAGCAAGGCAGATTCTTTGCTTGAACATTGCGATACACTCCTCTTGCAAGGGACGTGTGCTACTGCGGCGGTTTCTCACCTGCTACGACTTCTTTGGACTCCTTGTCCTCGATCCATATGGTCGGCGGCGTCTCTTCACTGTCGCTGAAGATTGCGAAGATTGGAGCCGGCTCGACGAAGAAGTGACCCATGACTCGGTAGGTGTGCCCGGCTTGAGCATCGAATGTAAACGGTTTCTCGGGAACAAACGTAGTAATCTCATATCCCATAAACAGAGCAGCGGCGGTCGATACGGTATGGCGGCCGGGGAGCACCTCGGCTGCCCCTTCACCGAGTGTCTGCCCATCGACGGCGGCGATATATGTTCGTATGCCATGTCCTTGGAGAAATTTCATGACGTCCATGGGCTCGATAATGGCAACTTTGTCCGGTGGGAGTTTCTCGCCGACGTACATTTGCGTGACTTTGACTCCACACCCCGATAGCGCCGAGCCGGCAAGAAGCACGGCGACCAGCGGCGCCGCAGTAAAGAATGGTATGGAATGGCGCATGTGTTTCTCCCGTGCTCAAGTAAATGTATGGCGTTGAGGGTGCTACGAATGTGACCCCAAATTGGTGAGGAGGATACCGCTCCGAGCCGCCTGAAGATTTGGAGCCTGCATCACGCTGACTCCTTACTTCGGGTAGTTGCGGGTTGTATCGGCGCGCAGAACTCGCCGCGAAGCTGTCTGAGCACAGTTGAGAGAATCGAGACCACGCGCTGATTGGTCGCAGCGTCCTTCACAGCGATACGAATGACATACGCTCCGAGGCATTGCCCCAGATTCCCAGCATCGCGAATGAAGAGTTCTCGCTTTCGGCAGGCGGCAGCAACGTGTGCAGCCATCGGTCCATTCTCAGGAAGATGACACAACACAAAGTTCGCAGTCCCTTGTACGACGTCAAGATCACAATCCGACGTGAGAGCGGCGGCCAACTCAGCCCGCAGCCGATGCGTTTGCTCGTAGCGCTCGGTGTAGTACCGCGGATCCCGTAACGCCTCGACAGCCGCCACCTGCGCCGGCAAACTCACAGCCCACGGCGGAGCCAGCGGCCGCAGTTCGTCGATAAGTTGATCCGGGCCACAAAGGTAGGCAGCGCGCACACCACTCAGTGCATACACCTTGGACATGGACTTGCAGACCACCGTATTGGAGCTTGCCGCGGCGAAGCGCTCCAAGGATTGATCGGCGCCAACGTATTCCAGATATGTTTCGTCGATCCAGAACCGCGTTTGGTTGGGAGCCTCAGCGATCAGGCGTTCGAGCACATCACGCCGAACGTGCTGCCCAGTCGGACTATTGGGGTTGACCAGTACGACAAGGTCGTAATCCCGGCGAAGCTGGGCGGCAAGATCGTCAGGCTCGACCGCATACCCGTTGGTCCGCAAAAGCTCCAGACGATCAA
The DNA here is from genome assembly GCA_022571635.1 of Planctomycetota bacterium. Taxonomy (GTDB): domain Bacteria; phylum Planctomycetota; class Phycisphaerae; order Phycisphaerales; family SM1A02; genus JADFNO01. The sequence goes on along the minus strand of JACZXL010000059.1, from coordinate 3,062 downwards.
CACGGCAGCCGATCACACGCTCAAGAACGTGTGCGTATTCGCCATAGGTGGGGTCAAGAATCAGCGCCCGCGATGACGGCGTCAGCCAGTGCCGCAGCGCCAGGTAGATCAGATCAGAAGAACCGGCGCCCGGCAAGACATTCGATACAGCAACACCGCGCGCTTCGGCGATCGTCTCTTGAAGTCCCCGCGCATCCGTCGGCGGGCTCGTCCGCACCAGCCACGGAAGATGCTCGCGCAGCGCCTGTATCACGCGCGGCGACGGATCGAACCACGCGTCCAACACGTCCGCGTTAATCACACTATTGCGGCGATCCAGTGATTCGAATCGTTCGCCGATCGCTTTGAAGAACGCCCCGCCGTGATAGCAACATTCCGGCTCATCAAACGGAACGTCAAGCTGCCAAGATGCCCGCTTCATCACAGGTCGCATCGCCGCAAGTTGAGGCTTGATGCGCGAGCGGATGTCACCGATCGTTGCCGTCATGATTTCGTACTCCACCTTACCGCTGTGGACGACGATGCCCAGCGGCGTGAATCCGGTTCTGCGGTAAAGGCCGATGACTTCTCGGCGCCCCATCAATACGATGCGATTGCCCCCGCGGTGCTCAATCCAGCGCAGTGCCGCGTACATGAGCAGGATCGCCGTTTGCGAGCGGCGAAATTTCTTGGTCACCGTAAGCAAACGCGCTTCGTACAGCGCGTCGTCGAAAGCAAACGGCAACCTCCCACGAGCAACGTATTTCTCGATCGAATAGCGGTAGGAGCCGTTGCCCCCATCTGCCGGCGGCGGCGTGATGCTTACAAAGCCGACGACGTGGGAGCCGAGGCGCGCGACGATGTAGGTGTTGAATGCGTCGAGGCGGTCTTGCAGCACGCCCCGGCCGTTAGTCGGATGCTGGCCGAGTTCACGGGCGTATGTCGCATGCCGTATCGACGCGATTTGCTTGCGATCGTTCTCGTTCGCGGCGGCGATCACGATCCTGGCCGACGACTTGTTGCTGAACCGTGACGTCATCGCTTTGGTTTGCGTTTCGTGCAGGATCATGGTGTGGCCTCTGTGTGAATCGCCGCGAGGGCGGAGGAGTCGGTGAAGTCGCCTGGATCGCTGTTTGGACTCATGGCGATGAAGTCGCGGATCAGATTCGCGCACAACACCGGGTCTTCCAGATGCACCGAATGCATGCAATTGGGCACGACATGAAGTTGTGCATTGGGAAGTTGGGCTGCGAGTTTGTAGCCCATCGCCACCGGAAGTGTTTCATCGCGCGCCCCCCAAACAATCAGACAAGGCACGTCAACGTTCGCGTAGTCAGCCACGACGCGGTGAATCGCGGGCCAATCGGGCCGGCCATCACGCATCGGAACGGTCTGCGTGAACACGGCCTGGAGCGCCAATCGAGTGTCCCGCTGTGTCAGCATCTGATAGCGCGTGTCAGCCTCTTCTCGCAACGCCATTTCCGGATCACTGAACGAATCCCGGGTGCCTTGGCAGATTCGGTCCATCAGGAGCCCGGTGAGGTCGCCGAGCATGATCTCCACTTCCGTCAGCTCAGCGATCTGTACGAAAAGCGCCGGCGGGTTGATGATCTCGACGTCCGCGGGCGAGAGGAGCACCATCCGGTCAACGAGCCCCAAGATTTGTTCGTGGCGGCTGCGTAACTGTACGCTTCCCATCATGCGAATGGCGATCATCCCGCCGAGCGAATGGGCGGCCAGCGTGATCTGCCTTGGTGTCCTGCGATCAGCGAAGTGGACCTCCAGCGCTTGCAACACGCGCTCGGCCATCGCGTCCGGGGCGTACCCATCCGGCCCGAGGAGCTGCGGATCCGGGCAATCGCTTGCGCCGCTGCCCGGCAGATCGATCAAGATCAGGTCGTAATCGTCCCCAAGCGCACTGGCGACGAATCGCCAGGCACGATGATCGGCGAACACGCCATGGATCAGCACGATGACGTGGTCCGACTCCATGTTGCCGGTTTCATGAATCGCAACGTTGACGATCGGCCCGTCGCCGATCCTGGTTGGGATGGTGTTGGTGGTGATCGATCGCGCCGCCCACAGACTCGTGAGCTGGGCGTAGGGCACAAGGTCCGCCTCGGACTTGATGGCCAGGTAGGCTGAGGATGCGCTGCACCCGCCCAATCCAACGGCGAGCAGAACCACGACCCCCGCCATCGCGATGCGAGCGGTCTCGCGTCGGGGTCGGGTGGTTGTGGTTGGCCCTTGGTTCATCGCGGCGTGGCTCCTGTGTCTGCGTCGAGGTCGTGCGGATCTTTGCGTTGGGAGCAGCTTGGCTCGACGGACGCTTTACCAATGCGAAGGTTGTGCCAAAGGATGGCGATGTGCATTACTCCTTGTCAATACAGTGGTTACGAACGCTTTGTCGACGACGGGAATCCTCCGTCCTCGCGTCTGAACGACAATTTATGTACACTTGACATACATCAAATGAACAGATCGTGACGGAGAAATGCCATGGGAATCTTCACGACTGAGCAGCGCCGATTCGCTCAGAGCATCAGTGACATGGTGTACTGCAATCCGTTCGTACCCGAGCGGATCGACTACGAGAGGCAGGCGCTTGGCAGCGATTTTGCCGAGACGCCTCGGGTGTGGAGTCTGCTGGCCGGCGCGGAGACCGAGCGCGCGAATCTCGCCAAGCTTGTCGAGCGCATCGAGCCGCTGGCCGAGAGGCTGCGTGATCGCCTTGCCTCTGGCACGAAGGCGTCGCCCGATGATCTCGTGCTGTATGGAGACTTGGTGCTGTACATGCTGTACCAGCGCGATCGCATGGCTCTTCAGCAAACGATCGCGGACGCGCTGGAAGGTCGCCGTTCAACCGGGCAGATTCGGTATTGGAAACAATTCAAGCGCGACTTTGATCGGTACCTGCGGATTCCCCGCGTGACGATGCCGGTCGAGCAAGATCCGGCGCACATCTTCGCCGTGTTCTTTCAGATTCGCCGAGCGTTCTATCAAATCTTCACCGCGATCGTCGGCGGGTCGATGCCGACCGCTCGCCTTCGCGCATCCGTATGGCAATCGATCTTTACGCACGA
>JACZXL010000058.1 GCA_022571635.1 Planctomycetota bacterium | reverse complement strand
CCCGCATGTGGTACACTGTTCTTGATCGGTTGATCGGTCGCATGGGACTCCTGCGGCCATGGACGGCGGACGGGCACCACCGTGCGGCCTTTACTTTCGACGAGGTTCAGCCATGTCGTTCGAATCAGGCTTCACACTCCCGGCGGTCGTTGCGATTAGTTTCTGCCTCGTCGGTGGGACAAGACCCGCCGCAGCCGACATTCGACACGTCCCAGGCGACTACCCGACCCTCCAGGAAGGAATCGACGCCGCCGTGGATGGCGATGAGGTCGTCGTAGCGGACGGGACGTGGACTGGCGTCTGCAACACGAACCTCGACTTCGGTGGAAGGCTCATCACCGTTCGGTCGGACAGTGGCGACCCGGCGCTGTGCATCATCGACTGCGAGTGGGTCTTTGAAGTGCGAGGCTTCCACTTCCACTCCGGCGAGAGCGATCAGGCGGTGGTCAGCGGAGAAAGGATGACGCCATGGTTGCGTGCAAGATAGAGTGGATAACGTTGCCGGCCCCAGACTTGGACGCTGCCATGAAGTTCTATGAAAGCGTCTTCGGTTTCTCAATTTCACAGTACAGCGACAATTTCTGGGTATTCAAGGCTGGCAATCTCAGCGGCGGTCTTGACAAGGACCTATGTGTGAATGGCCACGGCATTGGGTTTTCGATAACAGTCAATTGCATCGAAGATGCGATTGCCGCAGTCTTGCGAAATGGAGGCGAGGTTACGAAGACTGGTTACTCCCTTGGTTCAGGGGCAGGTTTCTGCGCCCAGTTCAAAGATCCGAACGGCAATCGCCTAGAACTCTACTCTGAGCAACTGACCAACGAAACGCCCAACAAGGGCATGCAAGGGAGCGCTGGCGCGCCTGGTGGTGCATGACGAGCTTGGTCGCGCATTCCGTCGAGACCGCCGAAGCCGCACGGATGACACTGGCAACGGCAAGCCTCCGATCGTGGATATGGGCGCGTACGAGTTCCAAGTATTCCAAGTGACATGCCCGTGGGACGTGGATTGCAATGGCAGCGTTGGCGCTGGCGATCTGCTCTCGCTGCTGGCAAGTTGGGGCCCGTGCAAAGGCTGCCCCGCCGACTTCGACGGCGGCGGTTCCGTCGGCGCGTTCGATCTCCTCGCCCTCCTCGCCAACTGGGGGCCGTGTCCGTAGCTGAACTGTAGACGGGCGGCGCGGAACGGTCAGTCGTCCTGCTCGTTCGAGTTCACTTCATCGGGCAGCTTCGCCCGCCACTCGGCGGCCTTGTCAGACATGCCCCAGGCGTCGTAAAGATCAACGATGCCCTGAAGCGAGCCCACCGTACGGACGTGTGTCGCTCCTAGTGTCTCGGTGAACTGGGAGTAGCTGTCTAGGTACAGGGCTTCGGCTTGGTCATAGCGTTGCTGTTGAACAAGGATGTGGGCAAGAACCACTTGGTTCCCGATGGTCTGCCAATGTCCGGTGGGCAGCTTTCTACGGCTGATGGCCAGACTCTCACGAATCAGAGGTTCGGCTCTATCGTATTGACCGGCTTGAACGAGGATTCTGCCCAGCAGACTCAAGGCACCGGCAAGCTCTGGATGATCATCGGGCAATGTAGCTCGCCGCGCCGTTACGGCCTCCGTCGCGTACTGTTCGGCCGTCACGTAGTCGTCCTTTAGGCGATACAGGTCGGCCAGTCCGGTGAGGCACGCGATAGCGTAGGGATGATCGTCACCGTGCGCTTTTCGGAATCGCGCGAGGACCTCGGTGAAAAGCTGTTCAGCCTCCGCGTATTCCTGTTTGTCTTTCAGAAGTGTCGCCAGGTTGAGCACACTGACTGCCACGTAATCATGCTCATCGCCTAACCGCCGACGAGACCTCGTCAACGCCTCGCGAAGAAGCGGCTCTGCCGATTCGAGATCATCGGCTGTGTGAAGGGCGTTGGAAAGATTGTTGAGCGTACGATCGATATCCGGGTGATCTTCAGCCAGAATTCTGCGCTGCATCGCAAGCGCTTGGCGAAACATATCCGTGGCCGCTTGGAGCTTGCCCTGCTTGCGCAGCGTCTCACCCAGCTTGTTGAGAGTAAGGGCGACGCTTCGGTCGTCTTGACCGAGGCTTTCTTGCTGCACCGTCAAGATCTCACGAAGTAGCTGCTCAGCTTGCTCATACTCACCCTGCATTTGTCGAATCGAAGCCAGGTTGCTCCGAGGTTCGAGCTCGATGGAGCGCTGCCCGTCGGCGAGTTTCCGCTGGATAGCAATCGCCTCGTGCAACAAAGGCTCGGCGGCCAAGATGTCGTTCTTGTGCAGCAGGGTCACGGCCAAGTCATTGAGCGCTGCGACGACGGTGGGGTCATCGTCCCCGTGACGATCTCGATAGAGGGCCAGGGCGGCGCGCTTTTGCGCCTCAGCCTCGTCATACAGACCCAACCCTTGATAGGAACGGCCGATCGCCGATCGGATCGCAGCCTGGACGTGCAGCTGATCCGCCAATTCGGTTTCGATGCGACGCGCAGCCTTGTCCAACACTTCGCGCACGGTCAGGTCGCGGCGATTGGCCTCCATGGGGTCGGCAGAGATCAGTATGCTCTGGAGGAACCCGCTGATCGCATCTGCGGTGGCTGCCTCTTTCACCGCCCGGTCTCTGGCCTCGACCTCGTTGGCTTTGGCGAGCAGCGCCACATCACGTTGTGCGGCGAGTTGCGCCGCGAGGAACGCAGCCACGATGGCGGACGTCGTCACCAGCAGGAACACCGTGGCCCCGAAGACCGTTGCCAGTTTGTGCCGCCGCAGCGTTCGAACAAGGCGCGCCGTGTGGCCAGGAGTTCTGGCCGAGATCGGCTCGCCGCAAACGAAGCACCGCAGGTCCGCGGCCAGGGCCTCGGCGGATTGATACCGCGACGCGGCCGTCTTCTCTAGGGCCTTGAGCGTGATGGCGTCGAGATTCCTATCAATGGCCCGTTCGATTGCTGACGGCCGAAGCGGCTCGGTCGTTTCGATGGCTCGCGTTGCGGAGGCCAGGTTCTCGCCGATTTCATAAGGAAGCCTGCCGGTCAGTGCTTCGTAGAGAACCACGCCAAGCGAGTACACGTCGCTTCGTACATCCACATCGCCGGCCTTGCCATGCACCTGTTCCGGCGATGCATAGGCCAGAGTGCCTATGAATTGATCGGTGAACGTCGCCGAGTAATCACTTGCGCCCTCCGTGCCGATTATTTTCGCCAGCCCGAAATCCAGCAGGTGCGGTTCATCGTCGGCGTCGACCAGGATATTGGACGGCTTGAGGTCGCGGTGGATCACGCCGTGTTGGTGAGCATGTGTCAGCGCTTCACAGACTTTGATCATGGTGCGCGCGACTTCGATCGGGCTTCGGCGGGCAGCGTCGTCGGGCCGAGCCCACTTCGTGATCGGCACACCCTCGATCCACTCCATCGCCAGGATTGGGACGTCGTCCACCACATCCATTCCGCGTACGGTCACGACGTTTGGATGACTGAGCGTGGACGCCGCCTCGATTTCCCGCTCGAAGCGACCGCGCATGGCCGGCGTTGCAAATGAACCGGCCAACAATCGCTTTAGGGCGATTGGCTGGTCCGACTCCGGATCCAGGGCGCGGTACACCACACCCTGTCCCCCTCGGCTTACTTCCTCGACCAACTCGTACCGGCCGATCCGGCCGGTCGGCAATGGGGTCTCCGCAGCGCGGATGCGCTGAATCCATTCGTCACCGGGCTCGTCGAAGCCGAATTCCCCGAGCATCGGGTTGTCGTCAACGCGGGGGTCAGTGGATCGCGTGCTATCCATTCGGTTGATCCTCTTCGCGAATCTGACCGGCAATGAGCTCTTTCAAACGGTTCCGGATACGCTGCTTGACCTTGTGAACGGCTTGTGTGGTCATCTTGAAATCGGCCGCTACGCGCTCCACGGTTTGTCCTGCGAGCAACTGCTCAAACACGTCAATGCTGCGCGGCTCGTAGGTTCGGCGAAGCCGGGCCACCGCACGGCGCAGATGGTGGTCCGCCCACTCTCGCTCCCACTGGCGGTCGAGCTTTTCTTCGTTGACCGGTTCCCGCGACTCCCCGCCATCGCTATCTACCCTTCGTGATGCGATGTTTGGACGGCTTAGGAGCCGAATCACTTCATTCCGGACGATTCGTCCAACGAAGCTGCGGAACTTCCCCCGCAGCGGCGAATAGTTGAACGCTAGCAGCGCTTTGGAAAGTCTCACCATAACGATCTGGCGGATGTCCTCAGCATCGGCATGCTGCAACCCGCAGCGGCGACCGTAGCGCACGATCATCTCGCCGTACCTTGCGTCGAATTCCCGCCACGCCACTTTGTCTGCCGGGTTGCGAACCCGGGAAAGAAGGGTAGGGGAGGTGGTGCTCGAGCTCATCAGAAGCTCCTCAGCCGTGGGACCCCATCCGGCGGGCGACGACGAATTGGACGTTTGGAGTTGCTTTTCTCCGCCTTGGTCGCCCCGGGGTTGTCCATCATGGCATGATTCGTCGGTAGTTACCAGTGAAGACGCTAGCGGAAGCCATACGTCCGATACGCGGCAGAATCTCGATACGTTGCCTAACGGTGACCGGAAACCGTTTCGGTCAGGCTCGCGCCGTTTTCAAGGAAGTTTAAGCGCCCTAAGTATGTTCTCATGAACAGGAAATGTCGCAATGAAGTTGCTTTTGTCGCTCTTGACGCTGGAGGCGGTAGTTATGCCGGCCACGATGGCTTAGCCATCGCAAGACTGCTTCATCCCCAGTTTCGACAACCCCGCATACTGCGTCCCCTGCAGACCACTCTCGGTGGCTGTCGGCGACCTGGACGGTGACGGGAACCTCGATCTGGCCACAGCGCTGCAATTCGGTCCGATCGGTGACACGGTTGCCGTTCTGTTCGGTCGCGGCGACGGAACTCTAGGCGACATGGTGAGCTACGACGGCGATTTCGAGCCCTTCTCACCGAACGTCAGCGTCACCGCATCACCGTCAGGGATGACTGTGAGCGGACCCGGGCGCTGACTTGTCAGAGTGCGATGCAGGTAACGCTTACACTCCCGTAGGGGTCCGAGACTCAGCCGATCTGTAATCGACCGTGGAAGAGAGTGATCGGGCATCATGGGGGGCGGCGAATGCCGCCTCTCGACCCCAATACCAATACCGCTCATGCGAGCGGCGAGCCGCCGCGTCCTGAGCGCGCGGGAATCTTCCACACACAATCAGTCGTCACTGTCGGCGCGATCGCCGGGGGCGGCCCAGACTGACGACGCCGCTGGGCTTCGCTGTCAGTGGCACCCGCAAGCAGGTTCCAGGGCCGTGGAGTCTCGCCGCGGAGTAGAGCCCGAGCCTTAATGGCGAGGGTTCGATCATCCACCACAAGCGGACTGTGCGCCGGGCGGATCAGTTCGCTTTTTCTTACCTTGCGACCGGTCGCCGTGGTACGATGACCCCCATCGTTCGGCAGTGGTCGCACGGGGGCTCGTGACTTCCGTGGTCGGTTCGCCAACAAAAGCGGGGGCACGGTGTCCACCCTTCCGAATCCCACGGGTATCTGTACAGAAGGGACTACTGTTCCCCTGTGGTCGGACCCGGCACCTGCGGCCACGGACCTGCGGCAGGCACCACTGTGCCGCCTCTTTGGCAGGAGGAGACCAGCCACGGTACATCGTCACTTATTCAAGAATCGTGCGATCTGCGCTAGTGCGGCGATGATCGCGATGTTCGTCATCTCAGGCGCAGCTCACGGCGGGGGGGTGCTGTACGTCGATGATGATGCCCCGCCGGGCGGAGATGGACTGAGTTGGGACACGGCCTATCGGTTCTTCCAGGACGGACTTACAAGTGCGGCCAAAGGGGGCGTCACCGAGATTCGCGTCGGGCAAGGCACCTATAAGCCTGATCGCGATGAAGCGAACACCGACGGCACCGATAATCGAAACGCTAGCTTCGATCTCCTAAGTAACGTGGCGCTGATGGGCGGGTACGCCGGGATCGGAGCGAAGGATCCTGGCGAGCGGGATATCGCACTTTACGAAACCAACCTCTCAGGCGACCTCCTCGGCAACGACGGCCCCAACTTCGAGAACAACGACGAGAACAGCTACCACGTCGTAACCAGCAGTAGCGTGGATGAAACCGCTGTCCTCGACGGCTTCACCCTGACTGCCGGAAATGCCAACTCACCCTTTCTGCCACACAACCAGGGTGGGGGAATGTACAACGACCAAAGCAGCTCGACGGTAATCAATTGCATATTCAGTGGCAACAATGCAGGTGGTTGCACGGGAGGCAATGGCGGAGGCGGAGGCGGGATGGCGAACCATAGCAGCAGCCCGACGGTGATCAATTGTGTCTTCAGCGGAAACAATGCCGAGACTCACTGCGGCGGCTTCGGCGACTGGGGTGGCGGCGGGATGGGCAACATCTGGGACAGCAACCCCACGCTGATCAACTGCATCTTCATCGGGAATACGGTTACGCCGCTCCTCGGGGTCGCCCGTGGAGGTGGGTTGAGCGGCCGCGCGACGATCACAAATTGCGCATTCATCGGCAACAGCGCGGACTTTGGTGGCGGGATGCATGCCTTCTTCGGCTCGATCCTGACCGACACTACTTTCAGCGCCAACTCGGCGATACTGGGCGGCGGGATATACATGGTTACCAGCAATACGGTGCTGACCAACTGCACCTTCACCGGTAACTCGGCAAGCTGGCTGGGCGGCGGAATGTTCAGCAGCAGCAGCAGCACCCCGACGCTGACGAGTTGCACGTTCAGCGACAACGCCGCTGAACTCCAAGGCGGCGGCATGTATATCGGCAGCGGCAGCCCCACCCTAACCGGCTGCACCTTCACCAATAACTCCGCAGACTTCGGTGGTGGGATCTACGACCTCGCCGCCAGCACCACGACACTGATCAACTGCACGTTCAGCGACAACTCGGCGATTTCGGGTGGCGGCGGGATGTACAGCACCGACGCGACCAGTCCTGCCATCACCGGCTGTACATTTCGCGGAAACATCGCAGAGTTCGACGGTGGCGGGATGTACGCCGACTCTTTCACGAGCCCGACACTCACCAACACCGAGTTCAGCGGTAACTTCGCATTCGTTGGGGGCGGGATGTACAACCTCAGCAGCAGCGCCACGCTCAACAACGCCACGTTCAGCGCCAATTCGGCGGCGGTCGGCGGTGGGCTCTATACCCGCTCCAGCAGCCCGACGCTGACGGACTCGGCCTTCGCCAACAACGACGCCGCCTTGGGCGGTGGGATGTACAACGAGCTCGGCAACCCCACGTTGAACGGCTGTGTGTTCACGGCCAATATGGCTACTCTTGACGGCGGCGGGATGTACAACATCATTGGCGATCCGAGTCTGAGCAGCTGTGCATTCAATGATAACTCGGCAGACTTCGATGGCGGCGGGATGTACAACGTCGCCAGCAACCCGTCGGTGACCGAATGTACGTTCAGCGGCAATTCGACCAGCCTCTTCGTCGGCACCGGCGGCGGGATGTACAACGCCGCCAGCAGCCCGATCGTGGCTGACTGTACCTTCAGCGCCAACTCGGCAAAAGACGGCGGCGGGATGGCCAATGGCGCCGGCAGTAACCCAGCCGTGACAAGCTGCACCTTCAGCAGTAACCATGCCAACGCCAACGGCGGGGGGATGTACAACGCCAACAGCACTCCGACCCTGACCAACTCTAGATTCATCAATAACTTGGCCCACAACGGGTTCACATTCGCTTATGGCGGCGGGATATACAACTCCAATAGCAACCCTACGGTGATAAACTGTACGTTCGCCGATAACACTGGTTTCGGCCACAAGGGAGGGAGTGGCGGCGGGATGTACAACAACAACAGCAGCCCGACGGTGACCAACTGTGTACTGTGGGATAACTTCCCAAACGACATCAAAGATGTCTCCGGTTCGGCAACAACCGTGCGCTACAGCGATGTAGAGGAAGGTTGGACCGGCGATGGCAACATCGACGCCGACCCGCTGTTCGTCGATCCCGATAACGGCGACTTGCGACTGTTGCCCGGCTCGCCGTGCATCGATGCGGCCGACAACACGGCCGTGCCGCAGAACATCAGCACGGACCTTGACGGAAACCCGCGCTTCGTTGATGACCCCGATACCAAGGACACCGGTAACGGCGATCCGCCGATCGTCGATATGGGCGCGTACGAGTTCCAGCCACCGAAGATCGAACCGTGTCCGTGGGACCTGGACAGCAGCGGCGACGTTGGCGTTAAGGATCTGCTCTTCTTGCTGGGTACCTGGGGGCCGTGCCCGAAGAAGGGAGATTGTCCCGCCGACTTCGACGACAGCGGCGACGTCGGCGTGAAGGATCTGCTCATCTTGCTGGGCGCCTGGGGGCCGTGTCCGTAGGAAGGAGGCACAACAGTGTATACTGAGAACAAACATTCCATCTGCTGCCATGTCCTGATCGGCGTCGTTGCCGCTGCATTCGGCATCGTGAACAGCAGCGCCTGGGGCCAATGCCAGGCGAATGACTGGGTTGAACTCACCGACACCAAGCGCCTGGACTCCGGCGCGTTCGGCATCTCCATCGCCATCGATGGTGGCACTGCGGTGATCGGAAATGCCTCGGACACTGACAACGGGGTGAACGCTGGCGCGGCCTGGGTGTTCCAATTTGACGGCTCGAACTGGGTGCAGCAGCAAAAGTTGCTCGCCGCCGACGGCGCACCGAGTGACATCTTTGGGGGCACGGTGGCCATCTTCGGCGACATCATCGTAATTGGCGCACGCCGGGACGACGATAACGGCAACAACTCCGGCTCCGCCTATGTCTTCCGCTTCGATCCCGACACGTCCAACTGGATTCAGGAACAGAAGCTGCTCCCTGATGACGGGCACTTCAGTGACTACTTCGGCATTTCGGTGGCGGTCTCGGGCGACATCGCCCTGATCGGAGCGTACTTCAAATCGATCATTCCCGGCATCACAGCCGGCGCGGCCTACGTATTCCGCTATGACGGTTCCGGTTGGGTCCAGGAACAAAAACTGCTGCCGGATGATCCGAATGTGTCCTCGATGTTCGGCATCTCCGTCGCCCTCGACGGCGACATCGCCGTGATCGGCGCATACTTTGACGACGACAACGGCGACTTCTCCGGCTCGGCCTACGTGTTCCGCTTTGACGGTTCGAGTTGGGTCTTTGAGCACAAGCTTCTGGCCGCCGACGGTGGGCCGCTCGACAGATTTGGCTTTCCTGTAGCCATCTCCGGGGAGACGGTGGTGGTCGGCGCCCAAAGTCACGACGAGTTCGGTCCGAAATCCGGTGCAGCGTACGTGTATCGCTTCGACGGCTCGACCTGGCACCAGGAGCAGGAACTCCTCCCTAGCGATGGCGCTGCCTTCGATAATTTCGGCCGGGCGGTTGCCGTGGCCGGCGACACCGCCGTCATCGGAGCATGGTTCAACGACAACGAGAACGGCATCGATGCCGGCTCTGTGTACGCATATCGCTTTGACGGCAGAGGTTGGACCGAACAAGCCAAGCTCACCGCCACCAACACGCTCGACGGGTACCAATTCGGCTGGTCTGCTGCCCTCAGCGGCGACGTCGCCATGTTCGGGGAGGGGCACCAGACCTTCGGCTCGGTCCACGTCTTTCACGGCTTGTCCGATTGCAACGATAACAGCACGCTGGACATCTGCGACATCGCCGAGGGCACAAGTACCGACGCCAACGAAAACGGTATCCCCGATGAGTGCGAGTGCCCGTGGGATCTCGATGGTGACCTCAGCGTCGGCATCCTCGATCTGCTTGCGTTGCTCGCCGCCTGGGGCCGATGTCCTGATCCGCCGGAAGGCTGCCCCGCCGATCTCGACGCCGACAACACCGTCGGCATCCTCGACATGCTCTACCTGCTGGCGAACTGGGGGCCGTGTATCTAACTCGGGGCCAAACAATGAGCGTCTCAATCACAGATAGGGCGATTCGGCAAATCACGCGTGCAGCTCTCGTCGTTGCGATCCTTTGTATTCCGGGTCGCGCTGACGCGATTGGGGACCCGATGGGGGCATGCTGTCTGTTCGATGGTTCGTGTATCGTTGTGACGGGTATTCAATGCCAGACTCAAGGTGGCACATACCAGGGTGATGACGCCACGTGCGATGATGCAAACTGTGCCCCACTCGGAGCATGCTGCATCCCATTTGATATTTGCGAAGTGACGACGATCCAAGTGTGTTTCGGCGAACTGGGCGGCGTCATTTGGGTGCCCGAACAGAATTGCGACACCTTTCCCTGTCCACCGCTCGGCGCATGCTGTGAGCTGGATGGCACCTGCCGAATCACAGCAGAATTTTCCTGTGAGATTTCATTAGGCACCTATCAAGGTGATGGCGTCACATGCCAGGACAGTAACTGCCCGCAACCTTGCCCGGCTGACTTTGATGGTGACGGGTCTGTTGGCATCACCGACCTTCTGACACTGTTGGCCGCTTGGGGCACTGATCCAGGCGGGCCTCCTGATTTCGACGGTGACGGCACCGTCGGCATCCTCGACCTGCTGACGCTGCTGGCGAACTGGGGGGCGTGCCCATAGACACGCTGCACACGAGCCGCGCACGCGGCGGTCATCTGCCGTCACTGCTCCGAACCCTTCGCCTTCGTGTGCCGAGCCTGCCAGTACTTGAGCTTGGTCGAGTCCTTGATGGCCTTCTGAATGGTTGCCTTGGCGCAGCCGAGCCGTTTGGCAAGATTGCCGATGCTGATGTAAGGGTCACCTCGTTTGTACAACTCCATTAGCCGGCGTTGAACATCACGCCAGTCGGTGTCAGTCTTCGCTGTGTCGGTAGGCGTCTGAGTACGTCGTGCGGTGCCGTGCTCCGCCGCCTCGCGTACTTCGGCGGCCACGTCAGAGAGGGACAGCCCGCATTCCCGGATGGCTGTTTCGTGGCGAGCCACCGCCCCAAGTATTTCGGCGTGCGTCGGTCCGGCTGCCGATTCGGGATGGACCTCGAAGGTCCGCTGGATGGCGTCGGTCAGATCGGTCAAGGCTGGAGCCAGCCGGCGGCGTGCGTCCGTCCGCCACGGCTCGCCGGCGTGCGGCCCGGCGGCCAGCCCGTTCACCTTCTGCCGGCAGATGCGGATTCGCTCGCCCAGCACGATCCGGGCGCGGTTCAGCGTCCCGCCGAGACGGACCGCCTGCTGATGGCGTCTGGCGCGGTGCGACAATGCCGCCGCCGTACCGTCCCGCAGGGATCGGGTGATGTTGTAGCGCCGGCGAAGATCGCGGAATCGCTCCCCCGCGCGGAGCAGCTTCCATAACTCGAATGCCAGGTTTCTCGCATCCGAAGATGTCATCGACCGCGTTTCCCACCGGGTCAGTCCGGGCGGGGGCGACGGGGAAACGCGGACTGCCGCCCCCCACACCTGGACCAGCTCGCCGGGGATCAGCCGGCTAACCCGTTCGCGGCATTTTAGCGGTTGCTCGCTTCCGTCGGCATCCTCGACCTGCTGACGCTGCTGGCCAGCCTCCTCGCTGGCTCGACTTCGATTGGGTCACCATCAGTGATCTGGGCAACCCGCCTACGAAGGCGGGCAGTATATCGGTCAGTACGCCTGCCGAGGGCCGCATGGTGCATTGCCAGAACGGTCTTACCGACTCACGCCGCGCCGCGATTCCATGATGACGTCCGCTGCATGCCTGTCCAATACCTCCATCTCATCCCGGAGTTGCGTCGCGAGAGGTTCTTGGTAAACTCCTGAATGTCTACGGTATCGACACCGGGGTAGCTGCCTCGGGAAGTCAAAAGGGAAGGCGGTGAAAATCCGCCGCGGACGCGCCGCCGTAACGGGCTGCTGATCGCCTCGATCAGCACCTTGTCTCCAACGAAGCCACTGTCGGGCCTGCGAGGGGCTGATGGGAAGGCGGAGGCAAGCGAACCCGAAGCCGGAAGACCTGCCGTAGACGACAGGCGTTGCCCTCGCGTGTAGGGGCCCGTGCGCTGCGGTTCCGGTCCGTTCCCGCCGGACCAACTTCGTACCGATACGTGCCCGCGAGGGCGACACTCCACGTGTCGGGAACCGTTCTGCGCGCTACAGAACGAACGATGATAAGGAGTAATTCACATGATCAATCGACGACTCGCCCTTTGCGTGGCCGGTGCGGTCGCGCTCGCTCTCGGCAACTCGCCGGCACAGGCCGGTGATGACCCCTTTGCCGATGTGGTCATCTGCTATGACGAAGGGTCGAATCCCGCACCAGGCTATACCGACCCCGACACCACCTTGGGACCGCCCGAGCGGTTTACCGGTGAAGGTGTGTTCCCTGGTGTGGTCAGCGCGTTCAATCCGCCGTTCGGCGTGGACGAGATCGTTTCGATCGGTGCCGGCGGGCACCTGATTGTCCAGTTCAACACCCCCGTCACCGATGATCCGTGCAATCCATTCGGCATCGACCTGCTGGTCTTCGGAAACACTGCCTTCTCGGATATCGCATTCCCGAATGGCGTCGTCGGCGGTACGTTGGGCAACGACGGGGGAGCCGTGGAAATCAGTTCAGATGGAATGACCTGGTTCCTGATTGAAGGAGTCAAGCGAGATGGGCTGTTCCCGACGATCGGCTACTTGGACGCCGGTCCTTATGACCCAAAGCCTGGATTGGTCTTGAGCGACTTCACCCGACCCGTCGATCCAGCCCTAACCCTCAATGATTTCATGGGCCTGAACAACGATCAGGTCGTTCAGTTGTACGCCGGCTCCGGCGGAGGAGTAGGAATCGACATCGCCTCGGTTGGGTTGGAGGCCATCAGTTACGTACGCATTTCGAACCCCGGCGATCCGGCAACGACCCCGGCCATCGAAATCGACGCTTTCAGCGATGTGGCCCCGGACGTGAACCCAGCGGACATCAATATGGACGGCACCGTCGGCATTCTTGATCTGCTGCTGCTCTTGGCTGCCTGGGGGCCGTGTCCTGATCCGCCCCAGCCCTGCCCTGCGGACGTGGACGGCAACGGAACTGTGGGGATCCTTGATCTGCTCACACTGCTGGCGAACTGGGGGCCGTGCCCGTGAGCGCTGTGGTCGAGGCGGTCTGAGCACCTGCAATTGCCCGAGCTGGACGATCCAACCTGGCCACCAGCGCTGGTAGTCGCCGGATATGCTCACAGCGCATCGCAAGTCGCCGCGCTGCCCCGGCGTTACTCGGCGGCGAAAACCCGCCGGCCTTCAACATAGACCGCGACGGGCTTGATCGCCGACCACTTCACGTCGAGGTCGAACGGCGAACGGTTGAGGATCACGAAGTCCGCCTCGTACCCGGGTGCGATGCCGCCCAGCTCATCTTCGGCGAACACAGCGTATGCCGCCCGCGACGTGTAGCAACGCAGCGCCTCGGCCACGGTGATGTTCTGGTGCGTCTGCCAGGACTTCCCGTCCAGGGTCCGTCCGGCGACCGCCGCTTCGATACCGAGGAACGGGTTGAGGGTGACCACCGGCCAGTCCGAACCAAATGCCACCACCACCCCGGCGTCGAGCAGCGATTTATAGGCATAGCTGGATCGACTCCGCTGGGAGCCGATGTAGTCTTCGGCGTAGCGCCCGTCGTCCGCTTTGTGATAGGGCTGCATCGACGCGATCACCCCCAGTTCGCCGAACCGCGCGATGTCCTGCGGCAACAGGTGCTGGGCATGTTCGCTTCGACACCGGGCGGCACGCAGGTTCGGATAGGCCTTGCCCAGCACACCCAAAAGAAGATGGTTCGCCTCGTCGCCGATGGCGTGCACGATCGTTTGCAGCCCGGCGCGGCGGGCGGCCGCAACGTTGCCCGCGAACCGCCCGTCTTCCACGCCCTCCCGCAGCAGGCCGCGCCAGCTTTCCTTGCCAAGTTCGTTGCCGAGATACGCGTCGCGCATGTACGCCGTCCGCGAGCCGAGGCTGCCATCGAGATACCCTTTGAACCCTTTGACTTCGACCCAGTCCCGCTTGCCTTGGAACCGGCGCACTGCTGTCGTTGCCTTCTCCCAGTCGTCCGCGGTGGGGTACAGGAAGAATCGAACCGAAAGTTCGCTCTCCGCGATTCGCTCGTATGCCGCCAGATCACCGATGGAGGGGATGTCGCTCACCGCGGTGATCCCGTGCTGGACCGCCTCGAACATGGCCAGCCGCAGCGCCTCGACCTGATCGTCCACTGTTGGTGGAGGAATGTGTTGCGAGACCAACGCCATGGCGCTTTCGCGCAGAATCCCCGTCGGTTCACCGGTCTGCGGGTCACGATCGATCACGCCGCCTGGTGGGTCGGCCGGGCCGTCTTGTGTGATCCCGGCCAGGCGCAGCGCCGCCGAGTTCACGAGCACCGAGTGTCCGTCCATCCGCGACAGATACAATGGGTGATCGCCGCTGACAGCGTCCACCCATGATTTGGCCGGCTGCTGCGGATCGTCCCAGCTCTCAACGGACCACCGCCCACCGAGAATCCAGTCGCCTGGCCGCAGCTTCCTGGCCCAGTCGCCGACGCGGCGGATGAAACCCGCCTTGTGGATCGCATCTCGCAAGTGCAGTTCCGTCAGGCTCCGACCCCCGCTAAGCATGTGAATGTGCGAGTCGATCAGACCCGGGATGACCGTGCGCCCACCCGCATCAATGCGCTCGGTCTGGCGGCCGATGAACTGTTCCTCGCGCAAGCCGACGTGGACGAACCGGCCGTCCCGCACCGCCGCGAACTCGGCGAACCCGACCAGCCCGTCACTCCAGATTCGGGCGTTTTCGATGACCAAATCCGCCGGCTGCGAAGCGCCCGCCCCGACCACGACGAGCGCGGCTACAACGGGCAGAATGATCCTCCGAGCCTGCACGATGACCACGACGGTGATTGT
>JACZXL010000057.1 GCA_022571635.1 Planctomycetota bacterium | reverse complement strand
GACGAAGGATGGGTCGCGGTCAACGCTGCCGCAGCTTCCTCGGCCGGAGGTGTGGGACCACGCGCAATCGGACACGCACAACTGCATGGGACGGAAGTGCCCAACCTATGGCAAGTGTTTCTATCAGGCCGCGCGGCGGCGCATGGAGAACGGCGACCTGTTGGTCTGCAACCATGCGCTGTTCTTTGCGGACCTGGCGTTGCGCGGCCAGGGTGTTCGGTTCCTGCCGCCGTACGATCATGTCATTCTCGACGAGGCGCACAGCGTGGAGGACGTCGCGGCTGAGCACTTCGGCGTCACGCTGTCCGAGGCGCGAATCGCACATTTGCTCAATCTTCTTTACCAGCCGCGCACCGATCGGGGATTCCTGACCACACTTCCGACGAAGGACGATTCGAGGCGGCTTATCGATCAAACGATCCAGAAGACGCTGCAATGCCGCGATCAGGCGGACAAACTCTTCGGGGCGCTGTGGGTTTGGCGGGAGTCTGGGGCCCCGGCCAACGGCCGGATTCGCACGCCGAATGTCGTTGACGACTATTTGAGTGAGGACATGCAGGAGCTGACCGGCATGTTGAAGCTGTTGCGCAAGCAAGCGACGCATGAGCCGGATGAGTATGAACTCAACAGCTACGTGCAGCGAGCGGACGAAATTGCACAACACGTTCGCATCTTGCTTGGGCAGCAGCTCGAAGATTGCGTGTACTGGCTGGAGGTCAGGCGCCGCCGATTTCCGGCACGGACCGGCGCCGCGGGACTGCGCCCTCGCCTGAGTTTGTGTTGCATGCCGATCGAGGTCGGGCCGCTTCTACGCGAGCGATTGTTTGACCAGGAACTATCGGTGGTGATGACCTCCGCCACCCTGGCCACCGGCCCCGGGGATTTCGCGCACGTCGTTCAGCGCCTTGGCTGCGAAGGCGCTGAGACGCTTCACCTGGGTAGTCCGTTTGATCACGCCAGCCAGATGCGGGTGCTGGTCGATCGCTCGATGCCGCCGCCCACCGCGCCGAAGTATGTCGAGCAGCTCGTCCCCCGGGTATTGCACCATGTGCGCCAGACCAAGGGAGGAACCTTCGTGCTCTTCACGAGCTTTGCGGTTCTAAACCGCGTGGCCAAAGCGCTTCGGCCGATCCTTGGCGAGGAGGGCTACCCGGTTCTGGTGCAACAACAGGATGGCCCGCGGGGATTGTTGCTGCGGCGATTTCGAGAAGACGACCGCTCCGTGCTGCTGGGCACGGTGAGCTTCTGGCAGGGGGTCGATGTTCGCGGCCGAGGCCTGCGCAGCGTCATCATCACTCGGCTGCCGTTTGCGGTGCCGGACCGTCCGCTGATCGAAGCCAGACACGAACGGATCACCCAGCGCGGCGGCAACCCGTTCATCGAGGACCAGATCCCCAACGCGGTGATCCGCTTCAAGCAGGGGGTGGGCCGGCTGATCCGCTCGACCACCGACACCGGTCGCGTCATCGTGCTCGATCCACGGATCGTGACAAAGGGCTATGGTCGAAAGTTCCTCGATGCGCTGCCGGATGGGGTGCTCGTCGAAGAGTTGCAGGCTGAGGATGACTAATACGCATCGCCATTGATCCGCAGGCGGGTGCCATGCTTTGGCCCGATAGGGCAAAGCATGCTTCATCCCGACGCGTCGGGAATGAAGCATGGCACCCGGTAAACGCACAGGAATCACGTGGGATTCATATAACGGCCCGGACACGGATTTCGCCGGGCTGTGATCATGCTATGATGAGTCGCCGGTTACAGACCCTTTATCCCTGAGGACGTACTTGATGCTGGGCAAAGTTTTCAAGGCGTACGACGTTCGTGCGATCTATCCCAAGCCCTTGAGCGAAAAGCTCGCGTGGCAGATCGGTCATGCCGTGGCGCGATATCTGACGGAGCACGCCGCCGACGCCGGGTTCGATGATCCGATGATGCGTCATGTTGTCGTCGGCCGGGATATGCGCACCTCGTCGCCGTCTCTTGCCGAGGCGCTGAAGATGGGTGTGCGCGATTACGGCGCGCATGTCGTCGATGTCGGGATGGTTGATACGCCGCTCGTCTACTTTGCGATCAATCATCTCGGCTGTTGCGGCGGCGTGCAGGTGACGGCTTCACACAACCCAGCCAACTACAACGGCTTCAAGGTCTCGGGCATGAAGGCCAGACCGATCGGCATGACGACGGGCCTGGACGAGGTTCGCCGCTATGCCGCCGTGGTCGATCGAGACAAGCGCATCTCCGCCGGAGGCCGGGAGGAGCAGCGCGGCCTGTGGGACGCCTATCGCGACCATGTTCTACGGTTCCTGGACGAGTCGCTGCTCGATGGCTCCAAGACGATTCACGTCGTCATTGACGCTTCCAACGGCATGGCGGGCACGATGATTCCGGAAGTGTTCGGCAAGGTGCGTGGGCTGAAGATCACCAAGTTGAACTTCGACAATTCCACCGGCGAGTTCGTCCATGAACCCAATCCCCTGGTCGAAGCGAACCTCCAACAGCTCCAGGACAAGGTCCGCAGTGCGCGGGCTGATCTTGGATTCTGCTTCGACGGCGATGCGGATCGATGTGTCGCTGTTGACGAACAGGCTCAGATCATCGGGTGTGATCTATTGACGGCCTGGCTCTCGTCGGGTTTTCTGCAAGCGAGCCCGAAATCAGCGGTCGTGTATGACTTGCGATCGACGAAGTCGCTTCCGGAAATGATCACCGAGGCCGGCGGCAAGGCGATCAAGTCGCGAGTGGGGCATGTGTTCATGAAGCAGAAGATGGCTGAGCATAATGCCGTGTTCGGCGGGGAGCTGTCGGGTCATTTCTATTTCCGCGATAACTTCTTTGCTGATTCGGGCGCGATCGCTTTCGCCACCGCGGTCAGCGCTTTGGCTCGCGCCGACGGTCCGCTCAGCGAGCAAATCCGACCGGCTCGACGGTACGCCCAGTCAGGTGAGATCAACTTTGAGACCGAGGACAAAGACGCGGCGATCGATGATCTGGTGGACGCGTTCCCCTCGGCTGAGATCGAGGAGCTGGACGGGGTGACGCTCGACCTGGGCGATTGGTGGTTCAACGTCCGCTCGAGCAATACCGAGCCGCTGCTGCGGTTGAACCTCGAAGCCCCGGACAGGCCGGCCGTCAATGCCTACGTGGAGCAAGTGGCCCAGTACCTCGGGCGGCGGGTAGCGCATTGACACGGCGGTCGCTACCGCAATGTCATACGAATTCCACGTGATTCTCGTGCGTTTGCGGGGTGCCATGCTTCATTCCCGACGTGTCGGGATGAAGCATGCTTTGCCCTATCGCGTGAAAGCATGGCACCCGCCTGCGGATCAACGGCGATGCGTATAAATCACGCGCATCACGGGTGCCACGTACAACGAGTGAGCCCCGACTGCACTCCACCCACTCCGTATCACCCCCAATTGTCAAAAACGGGGTCGGGAGTCGTTTCTGAGGGGTTGGGGTGATTTTGGCGCGGGTGCCACGCACAGCGAGGCTGCCGAGTCGTGCGTGACGCACGATCACGTGTGTGCTTCGGTTCCATGCGATACGGCACCGACGACTCCCTTCGGTCGCTGTCGGTGGCACCCTTCATCGTACGGATAAAACGCTTGATACGGTCGAGGAGATCATCGCCGTTGAGGCCGCGACGCGCGCGAGCTACTCGCCCGGAATGGGGCTGATGAGACCCGCCCAGGGGCTGGAGGCGGTGGCGTACATGCGCTTGGGAATGCGGCCGGCTCGGAACCCGAGGTAGCCGGCTTCGCAGGCCGCCTTCATCGCCCTGGCCATTTGCACGGGATCACGGGCGTGGGCAATGCCGGTGTTCAGCAGCACACCGTCGGCGCCGAGCTCCATCGCCGTGGTGACGTCGCTCGGCGCTCCGACGCCGGCGTCCACAATCACGGGGTAGTCAGGCTCGCCTCCGCGGGCCGGATCCTTCAACATCTCCAAGAGTATCGCGATCGCGGCCGGGTTGGCGATCCCCCGACCGCTGCCGATCGGACTTCCGGCGGGCATCACGCTTGTCGCCCCGGCGTCCCGCAGCCGAACCGCCATGACCGGGTCGTCGGTGCTATAGCAAAGCACCCGGAACCCGTCGCCGACCAATGTTTGACACGCCTCAAGGGTGCCCATCGGATCGGGCAGCAGCGTCTGCTGATCACCCAGCACCTCCAGCTTTACCCAATCCTGGCCGGGATTGGCCATTTGGTCGAGGATCTCCCGGCCCAGTCGCGCCACGCGAACCGCATCGTCCGCCGTAAAGCAGCCGGCCGTATTCGGCAAAATCGTGTACCGATCGGTGTCGATGAAGTCAAGAAGCGATCGCCCGCTCTTGTCGAGCAATCGCTCTCGCCGAACGGCTACGGTGACCACCTCCGCCCCGGAGGCATCCAACGCCTCTTGCATGATCTCATAGGACTCGTACTTGCCTGTGCCCACGATGAGCCGGCTGGCGAACGTGTGACCGCCCAGCGTCAACAAACTATCCGAGCTGACCTGAAGCTGCGGTGTCATTTCACGAGTCCTGGCGGGTCTAGCCGCCTCCTACAAGCGTAACGATCTCGACCTCATCGCCCTCGGTCAATCGATGCTCGCGATGGTGAGCCTTGGGAACGAGCTGGCGGTTGATCTCGACGGCACAGGGTCGATCCGCCAGATGATACCGCTCGATCAGGTCCCAGACCGTATAGCGATCCTCAAGGCCGATCGACTCCCCGTTGACGGTGATTCTCATCGCATGACATGATAGGAGTTTGGTGGGCCGGACGCCGACGGATCGTGATGCTCCGATCACTGGTCCGGCCGGAGCCGCTAGGCCTTGGTTCGACGCGAGCTGATTCGGGGACGGGTGTCCACGATCCCGAGGTGGGTTAGCCCAGCCCGAATGGCGATGCGTGCTAATTCCACGCGGTTCGTCGCTTCGAGCTTCGATCCCAGCAATCGCCGATGCCACTCGACGGTCTTGACGCTGCGATGCAGCCGTTGGGCGATCTCGGCCGTAGACAGCCCTTCCCCGATGAAGGCCAGAACCTCGAACTCCCGCTCCGTCAGCGCCGACAAAGGGCCAAGATCATTGAACTGGGCGACGACCACCGCGCACCCGTCAACCGCATCAAACTTCGGCTCCCGATCCATGGCGGTCAGCGGCCGGCATATCACCAGCACTCGTGCGCCTTCGCGTGCGTCTGACTCGATCGGGCGGAAGATCGCGCAGCGACACACCCCTCTGATCATCCCGATCAGCGCAATTGGCTGTGAGGTTTGGACAACCTGTTGGGCGCATCGTACTCTCTCATCGGCAACGTCCTTGGGAAGAAGATCATGCCAAGACTTACCACGCAGATCAACTCCACTGGCTCCCAACGCTCCTTGCACCGCCGCATTCGCAAACTGGATCGTGCCGCGGGTGTCGACAACAAGGACGCCGACCTCCGCATCGTGAGTCAGTGCATCCCACAACGCCCGTGGGTCACTGGATTGGAGCGATAGCCCGTCCGCCTCGTTTGGTGCATGGACTGGCGTTTCGTTGGCGTCGCTCATATGCCTTGCCCCGGACGGAGCGCCTTCTCGCCGATCGCGCGGAACCGTCATCGTCAAACCCCCTGTCGTGAAACCGGCGACGACCTCTTTATGATCGTTCCACCTTACGTGCGAACTGACGTCACTGCGCAGAGACCCCGTAATATCTAGGGAAAACACGGGTAATCGAGGGCATTCCCTCGCCCGAGCAGCGCGAGGGTATCACGCCGAATCGACTCACGCGGATGTCCTAGAGTAGGCGCTGCGGAGGTCCTCGGACATGCGGAGTGACGACGCACTGCCAGCTAGTTGTCACTCACTGGAACATCAAGCGCCCTGGCGCTTGCCAGGCACGCACCCGCAAAAACCCTAGTTCTTTCCCAAGAGGGTGAACTCAACTCGCGGGTGGCGCAGACGGTGTCGATTCGGGCCACCGCGTCTGTCAACGCAGTGCCTCTTTCAAATCCGTATGCTTCGGTACTCAATGACGGTTCGACAAGCAGCGTTGCCTGGCCGACAACGATGAAGAAGGGATCACGATATGTACAGCGCGATGCCGGACTCTCATGGTCTCAGGCGAGCAGATCGACGAACCGAGCCGAGGTCAAGTGCTGGATGGCTCCCGTCGCGGCGGCATAGGGATTCGTGAGATCGACCTGTGAAGTCTGGTCGGCCGCGTTGTCGTCTGTTCGTTGCTCATCATCGGTGATCGCGGCGGTTCCCTGAACTGCGTTGCGTTTCTGCGCGGTCAGTTCGACCCGGGCTTGTTGCTCGGCCCGTCGCGCCACAGCGGCAACTCGACGATCCGCACCCGAAGGATCAGCCGGGGCAAGCGCTGCCCGCTGCACCTGTTGCATTTTGCGGATCGTCGCGGCCGGATCACCTTTCACCGGTGATAGATCGATCGGCACGCTGCCTTCGACCGCGTAGCGCTTCCCATCGGGGCCCTGCGTGAATTGGAGCGAGATCGCGCCGGCATGAGCTCCACCTGCGGCACGATGAGCCTGCTCGTGGGTGCGGACTTCCCGATCGCGCTGCTTGAGCTTGGCGACTTCCTGGCGCTGCTGATCGGTCAACTGTTCCTCAACGTCCTGGCCGCGCACGCTGCCGCCAACGCCTGGTTGCTCAGCACTTCCAGGTTCTGTCTTCGCTGCGAACAATCTGGCTGCCGGCGACAGCTCGACCGAGTCGTGACGATATGGTCCCCCCGGGCGCTCTTGGCGATCCACCGGGCCCACCAACTGCACCGGCCTAGGCGCCAGGCTACTGGCGGCGGCAACCGCTCCAGTCAGGACAGACATGGCGCTGATGGGATCGAGCATTTAGGTACGCCTCGTTCGCATCTTCCCTATCGGATCACGCCGCCGACAAGTTCAGGCCGCACGGAATGCGTGGGTTATCTGACCTTGAAGCCGAGCCGCTTACTGGCTTACTGCGTCAGGAACAGCGGTACGTCGGCGTTTCGTAGGCAATGCAGGGCCGTATCGCCGAGCAGGCGCTTGAGAATGCGGGCGCGAGAGGTCGAGCCGAGGACGATGAGATCGGCCTCGACCTGGTGGGCGCATTCAAGCAGGTGATCGCGGGGCCCGCCGTCCACGTGCTGGGTCTGGGCGGCAAGTCCATGCGAGTGGCAATAGCTCGACGCATCGGCGAGGAGCGTTTCGCTCTCTTGCCGCGTCATGTCGAAGCAGACGATTTGCACCGCGATGTCCGGCCACAGATCCATCTGCACGAACTGCTTGAGCGCCTTGGCCGACTCCATCGAGCCGTTATAAGCCACGAGCACCTTGCGGATGGGCCGAAAGGCTTTGGGTACGGCGAGAATCGGCTGCACGCCCTCGCTGATCAGCCGAATCAAGACGTCGTCGGGTTTCTCAACGACGCCGTACTCGAACAGTCCTCGAAGCCCGGCGATCGTCAGATCGTGATAGCGCCAAAGGGCAATGAGCCGGTCGAACGGATCGCCCGTCTCTCGATCGACGCAATGGATCATTCCGGCGTCGGCGCAGGCCTGCTCGAAGTCCGCAATCGCCTGCTCGACGTGCTCTTCGGTGACGTGGATGCGATGCTCCGCGAGGCTCGCCGCCGCCGCGCCGCCGCCGATCGGCACCGGTCCAACCTTCATCAACTTCGCAATATCAACATCGGTGACGCCCGTCACTTCCGCGTTGTGCAACTTCGCCAGCTCGAGCGCGTACTTCGTCGCGGTGGCGGTGAACGGCGTACCGCTGAGTGCGACAAGAATTCGCTTGATCATCGAACCTTCCTCCGGGGCACACTCAGAGCTTGAACGGCGAGCAGGGCAACAGGAACAGTAGCATAATAATGATGAAGACCGGAATGAGGATCGGTATGCTGTACTTGAACATGTAACCGAAGAAGCTGGGCATCTTCAGGCCGGTCTGCTCGGCAATGGCCTTGACCATGAAGTTTGGACCGTTGCCGATGTAGGTCATCGCCCCCATGAACACGGCGCCGAGGCTGATGGCGGTGAGGTAGGCGGCGTTGATCACCCCACGTCCTCCGAGTTGCACCATCTCAGCGTCAGGTATTTCCGGCAGCGTCTTGGCGGTCTGGAAAAATACGACATAGGTGGGTGCGTTATCCAGGAAACTTGAGAGCGAGCCGGTCGCCCAGAAGAACTTCCACGGCTTGTCGATACCAAGATCTGCACCTCGTGCATTAAGGTATTCGATCGCCACCTGCATAGTAATGAAGATGCCGATGAACAGCGCCGCTACCTCGATGATCGCGGCGTAGTTGAATTTGTTGTACGCCCGCACGCCCTTTGGCGTCCTCCAGAGCGACAGCGCGACCAACCCTAGCATCAACAGCTCGCGCATGAATGGGAAGGGCGTGATCGTTGTGCCGGGAATGTCTTTGTTTGGATCGACCAGCGCCACGCAGGCGACCACGCCGCCCAGGATCAGGAGATTGACCCAGCCGGTGAGTCGCAGCGGCTGCTTTTGTGTCTCGTCGAGGCGAATGTCGGCTGGCGTTTCCTTCTTGTACGCAATGGAGTCCCAGATGAAGTAGATCACCAGCAGGATCACACAACAGACCGCCCACGGCGCCCACAGACCCATGGTCCACAGAAACGGCACGCCGAAGAGATACCCCAGGAACAGCGGGGGATCTCCGATCGGCAGCAACGTGCCGCCGACGTTGCTCACTAGGAAGATGAAGAAGACCACCGTGTGAATGACGTGTTTGCGCTCGGAGTTGGTCTGGAGCAAGGGGCGAATGAGCAACATGCTGGCGCCGGTGGTCCCGATGAAACTGGCGATCAGAGCGCCGACGGCCAGGAACGTGGTGTTGGTCAGCGGTCGGGCCGCCAAGTCGCCCTTCAGAGAGATGCCACCGCTGATCACATACAAACAAAACAGCAAGACGATGAACGGGATGTACTCAACGATAATGGCGTGTTCGAGCACAGCCGGTATCTTCGCCAGGCCGAAGAAACACCAGTAGTACAGCAACGTCAGAGCCGAAAACCCCAAAGCGACGCCGAACCGATTGAGGTTGCTCTCCCACCAATGGTGTGTCCACGGCAGGAGCGGCAAGACGGCGATACAGCCAAGCATCCCTATGAACGGCAGAATGCCCAGGCCCCACCAGGGAGGTGCTTCGGGATGGACCTCATGCGCCGGTCCGTGATGATTCAGCGACAAGAAGATGAGTATTCCGACCGCCAGCGCTCCGCCCATGATGGCCAGCCAGCCCAGTGGGCTCAGGCGAGTCGGGGATGGTTCGGTGGCTGCTTGTGGCATCTCGGCCGTGAAATGCGTGCTCATGCGACCCTCCTGAGCCCTGCACGCCTGGCCCGACGAGGGACCCGAGCCGCTCACGGGTCGGATCAAGGGGGCATAGCCTACAGAAACCGGCGGACGTTGGGATGGGGGACCCCTGGAGTTGGACGGTTGTCGCGCCGGGCGCTATCGGACCTTCCAGCACCGCCCGGCCGGCGCCAAACGCACACGGTTGCTATCGGCGGTCTGGTCCCAAGTCTGAACGCCGGTCGGGCCGAGGCGGATGTCCCGTTCATCACCTCAGGGGCCGCCGCGACGCCGGGCGGGGGCGCGCCGACCCATATCCCAAGTTACATACAAGGCCCTGCCGCCGATTTTGGCCTTGCGACTGGGTGTTTGGCGGGCTAGATTCTAATGCTGGACGGTTTGCGCGGCGTCTGAGGGCCCCCTTGGCGGCAATCTGCCAAGGCGACTGACTATGGCGGGACCGCGAATCGGTCGCAGACAAGGGGGTAAATGCATCGATGAGGAGAAGGTGCCAACGTCGGGGGAGCGAACAGAAAATAAACGTGCGAGAACCTGGAGAACACATGAACACCGTTATTCGCGCTCGACGCCCGCTGAATCTGGGCTTGGTGGGGGCGTCATTCTTGCTCGCCGCGCTGGGCCTTACCGAAGCTCGAGGAGGCGGTTTTTCCTCGGAGAACGTCGAGCTGATGAGCCATATCCCCCTCTCGGGCTTTCCCAGCAATCCGTCCAGCGGAAACGACTGCTGGGGCTATGTCTCGCCCTCAGGTCGGGAGTACGCACTGATGGGCGTGCGCAATGCGATGGTCGTGGTCGAGATTACGGACCCCTCCAATCCCGTCATCGTTCAAAGCATGTCACATACCAATAGTTTGTGGGGCGACGTGAAGGTCTACGGCGAATACTGCTACGTCGTGAACGAAGCCGGCGGCGGCATGGACGTCATCGACCTATCGGATGTGGATAGCGGCGTGGTCACGCTCGTACAGCGATTTGCGGGTGGGGGACTATCATCCAGTCATGACGTCGCGATCGACACTGACAGCGGGTTCGCCTATCTGTGCGGCTCCAATCTCAACGGAGGTCGGATCGTCGCGATTGATCTCGCCGACCCGGAGAATCCACTCATCGTCGGCCAGATATCGAGCGGCCAGGGCGCGTACGTCCACGACGCCCAGGCTGTGACGTACACGAAAGGTCCGTACGCCGGGCGCGAGATAATCTTTGCGGCCGTCGGAGGCACCGGGCTGGATATCTACGACGTGACGGACAAGTCCAATATGTTCCGCATGTCTCGAACGACTTACCTGAACCTTTCTTATGCACATCAGTGCTGGGCCAGCGAGGACCGGCAATACCTCTATCTCGACGATGAACTGGATGGCGTCAACGAGACGGTCATCTTCGACGTGAGCGATCTGGCCAACCCGACGGTGGCCGGGACCTACAGCTCCGGCGTGTCAGCCATCGATCACAATCTATACGTCCAAGGTGGATTCATTTACGAGGCCGAGTACCACGCCGGGCTGCGCATCTTCTGTGCCGACGATCCGGTGAACCCCCTCCAGGTCGGCTGGTTCGATACGTATCCGGAGAATGACGGTGGCGGCTTTGACGGGGCTTGGAGCGTGTATCCGTTCTTTCCCAGCGGAACGGTGATCGTCAGCGACATGAATCGCGGCCTGTTTGTCCTGGATCCCACGGATGCCCGGAGTGGGGGCGTTCTGACCTTCGCCTATCCCAAGGGCCGGCCGGACCTGATTGATCCACAGGGTGGCACGGCGGTCCGGGTGGAAGTTGCGGCCAGCTGTGGGGCGACCATTGAGCCCGATACGGCGCTGCTGCATTTCGATATCGGCCAAGGCTTTGTCACGGTCCCCATGCAGCCGGTGTCCAAGACTGTGTACGACGCGGTCTTCCCGGCGATCGAATGCGGTCTTGAGGTGTCGTACTACGTGAGCGTGCAAGCGACCAGCGGCGCAACGTTCACCGATCCCCCCAACGCCCCCGCATCGACGTTCAGCGCTCTGTCCGCGGACGAGGTGCTGATCAGCTTCGAGGACGATTTGGAAGCCGACACCGGTTGGGTGGTCGGCGCCGCGGGTGATAACGCCACGACGGGCGTCTGGACACGGGTGGACCCCAACGGCACCGCCGCCCAGCCTGAAGACGACCACACGCCCAATCCCGCCACGATGTGCTTTGTCACCGGCCAGGGAAAGCCCGGCGGCGGACTCGGCGACAACGATGTTGACAACGGTCACACCACATTGACCAGCCCCGTCCTCGATCTCGCGGGCAAGGGAGGCGCGATCATCAGTTACTGGCGGTGGTACTCCAACGACACGGGCGCCAGCCCCAATGCCGACATCTTTGTCATCGACATCTCCAACGACAACGGCTCGACCTGGACCAACGTGGAGACGATCGGACCGGCGGGACCGGAGACCGGCGGCGGCTGGCTCCCGCATTCGTTTCGAGTGTCCGATTTCGTGGAGCCGACGAACGAGGTGCGATTGCGCTTCATCGCCGCTGACGAAGGCGACGGGTCGCTTGTGGAAGCGGCGGTGGATGACTTGGCAGTCTCAACCGTCGTGTGTGACGAGCCGGTGCTCGGCGATCTTGACGGCGACGGCCAGGTCGGCGTTAAGGATCTGCTCATTCTTCTGGGCGATTGGGGGCCGTGCGATGATTGCAACGATTGCCCAGCCGACCTGGACGACGACTGCAGCGTCGGCGCTAAGGATCTGCTCTTACTACTCGGCAATTGGGGATAGAACGGCGTTCGCATCCACCCAACACCACAAAGCCCACGGCGTGCACGCCGTGGGCTTTTTATTCCCTTGTGATGTTGAGAAGATTGGGGACGGCAGCCTCTTTCGTCCCCGGAACTGATTTATCCCCAGTTGCCGAGCAAGGTGAGCAGGTCCTTTACGCCCACAGCGCAGTCGCCGTCCAGGTCGGCCGGGCAATCGTTGCAATCATCGCACGGCCCCCAATCGCCCAGAAGAATGAGCAGATCGGGCAGGCCGACCTGGCCGTCGAAATCGAGGTCGCCCACCGGGAAGTCCGGCGTGAACGCCTGCACCCAGGTGCGCCACAAATTGTTGATCGAGTATTCATGGTGGGCCCAGAAGGTGAGGCCGTTGGCGGGATCCACATTCACGGCGCTGTAATCGCCCCAGCGCCCGAACCCATACGGTCCGTTACTCGTCTGTTGGATCACGTCGCCCTGGAACACACCGAGCGGGTCGCTCTTGAAGCGAAACGCCGTGGACATCGAGATGAATTCGTTGGGCGAGCTGCGGGCGAAGCTCATCGCCGCGTTGCCGTGATCGTCAACCGTAATCGAGCTAAAGAACGTGCGAATCCCCGCGCCGGGATCGATCTCCCCGGACTGCACCAACGTCGGGTCCTGATCGGTGACGGGCCAGCCGTTCATGGCAATCTCATACCAGCGGGCGAGGACGCGATTGCTGTTGATGTGATGGGTCGCCCACAGTGATCCGTTGCGGTAGGCAACGCTCCAGAAACGGGCGTCGAACGTTTCGGGACGGTTGCTGGTGCCCATCTGGGGGGGATCCTCCGGCCGGCCGTAGACCGGAACCGTCAGGTTGAAGCTCGTGATCGTCGGCGAGGTCAAGGCGTTTTCCAACGCGATCAGTCGCACGGCCGTGTTCGAGTTGAATTCACGGTGCTCGATCAAATACAGGGCCGGGGGGCTGTCGAAGCTGACCGGCGGAATCCCCGCCGATTGCGTCGAAGTGGCGATCGTAAAGGAGTTGGTTTGGGCGGGCGGGTCGCCAACCAGAAGTGAGGCTTTGTCGAAGACAAACACCGGATAGTTCGCGCCAAGCCCGAAGCCGTCGCCGGTGATGTAGACGGTTTGGTTATCCACTCCGATATTCGGCGAGTCGAAGAGATCCCCCGCCAGTGATGAGGTATCGAAGCGGTACTTGTGCCACGAGCCGTTTGGATTGGAGTCATCCGACACGGCGACGAGGGCGTACGATTTATTCCCAGGGGCGAATGCCTCGGCCGCCATCGCGAAGAACCGCCCGCTCAGTTCGTCATAGATCACCTCCGGGTCGAACACGAACCCGGTTGCTCCGACGCTGCCCCAGAAGCCGAATGAGTTTTCGATCTCGTCCTGGAAGGTCAGGTTGCCGTCTTTGGTATAGAACGCAATGGCGCCGTTGGTCATCAACACGACATGCTCCGGTCCCACCGCCATGTGCGGATCGGGCGGTGTCCAGCCGGTGTTGAAGATGCCGGTGAACCCGATGTCCGCGCCTTCGCGAATCTCGCGGTCACCCTTCTCGATGTCGCGTGGATTGAAGGTCGGCGGCACGTGCGGGGACGGTCCCTGGGCCAGGCGAACCACGTCACCGGCCGGCGGCATCTCCGCGGTCACACCCTGCTTTTGATCCGCGAGTTGAAGCGGCTTCCGGCTGAACAACGTCACGTTGACGCTCGAGTCGTCGCCAAGACCCGCATCGCCATTCCAAACACACGCCAAAGCGCCGTTGTTCGTGAACACCAAGCGCTGAACGCCGCTGGCCGTCGTCATCGCCTGCCGACCGTCAACATGCCGGTTGAGCCGAAACTCGCCGCCGAGTCGGGATCCATCGGCGGCAAACAGTTGGGCAAAGACACCCAAGTCATCACCATCCGGCCCGTTCCAGGCGACGGCATGGGTCCCATCCGGGGCGACGGCGATCGCCGCCGCGACCTGCGGGCCCTGTGTAGTCGTGTTGACCACAAACGGCTGACCAACGGGGCACCCGCGCGCATCGCATCGCCGCGCGACGATGCCGAAGTCGCTGCCATCCACGCCCGGATCAAGCCACGCCACAAGGAATCCGTCTGTCGTCGCGGCAACGGCCGGTTCGATCACGCCGGGCGTCGGCCCCTCGCCGATATCCACTTCCTCGCCAATACGAGCTCCCGTCGCGTCGAACCGCTGGAGACGGATGCCGATCGGGACGCGCTGTTCGTCGGTTACCGCGAACACGACCACGAATCCGCCGTTGGGATCGACCGCGATGCATGGCGTGGCTTCAGTTCGACCGCGAACCGTCGAGATGGCGAACTCGTCGCCAAGCGGGCTTCCATCAGGCTTCAGGAGCCGGCCACGGATACAGGACAACGTCTTCGCCGACGCGGCGCTCGTCCAGACCACCATCGCTGTGCCATCGGGTCTCGTCGCCACGATTGGTCCGTATTGATGACCGCGCCACTGTTGGTTGACCAGGATTTCCGAGCTCCCCTGGAATTGTTTATCGAATCGCCGAGCGATGATCGATCCGGCCTGACCGTCCTGTCCGTGCGATTGCCATACCGCCCACGTTCCGCCGGCATGATCCATAGCAACAGCAGGCGCTGTCTGATGAGAGTTCGACCACAGGTTCAGCACCCGCTCGGAACCGATGGGGATGCCGTTCGCATTGAACTGCTGAGCGTAGACGCCGTACCGACCGTCCTGCTGTCGTCGGCTCGACCAAACGCAAGTCATTTTGCCGGTCTGATCAACGCCGATCGCGCCGTCGGCTTGCGCGCTGAGGCTGAAGGTGCTG
>JACZXL010000056.1 GCA_022571635.1 Planctomycetota bacterium | reverse complement strand
GTCTGTCTCTCTCTTGCTCCGCGACCCACTCGAGTCCTCTGGACCGCGTGCGATGCCCCAATCCATGCGGCGCACCAGGCACGTCAGTCCAACGCGGCTGTCTCCTTACAGCCGCTCCGGCGGAGGCGCTTAACTTGTCACGCCGACCGCCTCAGCGCACGTTTAGCGTCGCCGGTCGCAGCCCGACTTCCAAACGCGATGAGACAACGGCATCGTCTGTTATTTGGCATCTCTCTCCTCGGCCCGGCGCCAGGATGACCGCTGTGGCCAGCCCGCCGACGGCGTGACTCATCTCTCTACTGCCTATACCATAGCACCACTACGGTCTCGTCAAGTATTATTTTCATCTGAAACCAGAAGAAAAACGGCAGCCCGCTCGCCCCGGCGTTGGTCGAGGTTTGGCGTAACCGCTGGCTTTCCCAATTTCACATGGATCGAGGCTTATCGCCCCGGCCGACGCCACCGCGGCCAAGCTGAATTGTCACGGTCGTCGGTGCACGAGCCGAGAGGACCGGCGGCTCACCCGCTCGCTGCATGATTGGGTCCAACCGCTCTAGAGCACACCCTGGCCACGATCGAAATCTCTTGGAGGCTCTTGACCGGTCGGAACCCAGATGCGAGGCTATTACGGTGCCTGGAATGGCGTCGGGTAGCGACCGGACTCGAACTACACCGATGGCCCGCGCCGCTTCAGTCGGGGCGACCCGCCTCGGCCGACGAGTAGGCTGAGCGTCGCTGGACTGCCCATCGCGACTTTTCCACCGGGGAATGATCGGCCGCCCGCTGGCGTTATACTCAGGAGACTCTGCGGACGAGTAGCGTGCTACATCTGCCGCAATGAGCCAGACGAAACGCGCCAATTTGTTCGGAGCAACCAGGCTGGGTGTGCCGGTTGCTCGATAACGCCACTGGCGGCGCCTCTCGCGCCGGCATCGGAGTGATGAGTTGAGCGCCCGAGCATCGGCCCCCAGAGTTCTGCGGGCAACAGCGGTGAGCCACGCTCTGTATGGTACCGATCGGCATACCCCCGGTATGGAAGGAGCTGATCCTCCCGTGGAGAAGGTAGTGTCTAAGTTGAAGTACGAGTATGGGGACCGCATCCGTCATCTGCGCCGACCCGAATGGGGCGTTGGGTCCGTCGTCAAAGTTGAACAGACAATGGTGAACGGCCGTTCGGTCCAGTCGCTGTCGGTGAGGTTCCCGAGCGAGGGGATCAAGGTGCTCAACACCGCCGAGGCGGAACTCGAGCTTATCAGTGCTGAGCACGCCAAGGCCTTGGCCAACGCCGAGGCCCATCCCATCGTGCAATGGGGCAAGATGGACGAATCAGACTGGCTGGCGCCATTGGCACAACGCAAGGTCGAAGAGGCCATGATTGGCCTGCCCGCCGACGTCCGCGATCCGTTCAGCTTGTTGCGGCGGCGGTTGGTGCTCACCCTGGACTTGTACCGCTTCGAGCGATCCAGTCGGGCGTTGATGGACTGGGCGGTGGCCCAGTCGGGACTGGTCGATCCACTCACTCACTTCACGCGCCACGAGCTGGAGCAGCTGTTTGAGCGATGGGCCAGGGAGCGGGACGTGCACTTGGGTCGGCTCCTGCAAGAGTGCCGTCGGGACTTGAAGCTTGCCCAGGAACTGGACGAGTTGGTCGCGGCGGCCCCCCCCGGCGCCCGGGAGGCCGTGCGTCGCGTCACCGCCGCTCGTTGAGCGCAGTCAACATCCCGCGCCAACCGCAGGTGGATCTGTGTGGTCAGGTCCGAGAGTATCGGTGCGTCTTGGCGGGGAGGCCGGATACCCCGTCCAAGGCGTATCACTACTGGTTCTTGGCGCATGTCTTGTTCGTCTGAAAGTATCTCGCCTTGGCTGTACGGCAGAAGCCTGTCGAGCAGCCTGGGGTGCTGGACACGTTGCAAGGAGGGACGAGCGTGGACGATCAAGCCTTTCAGAATAAGTTCAACGAGCTGATGCAGAAGCTTGACGAGTTGCCCGACGCTGAGCGGACGCGCCTGGAGCAACTCGCCCACGAGGCCAAGAATCGCCGTCAACGGATTCAGGCGTCGGTCACAGAGCTCCAGGAGTCGCTGGACAATTTGCGCCTCAGCGTCAAGTACATCGTCTTCGATCTGGAAGCGACCCGGCGTGAGAATGCCTACCTCCGCAAGTTGCTCGAACAAGCCAACCGTGACGATGCGCCCCGATCTGATCCGAACGCCGACGATTACTACGACCAGGATCCCTCCGGTTCGGACTAGCCGGGCCGGTTGGCCGGGCGGTGAGCCGGTTTGGTCATATCGGAACTCCTTCTTGCGAACGCTGCGGCTGGGCCGATCCACAACGTATCCGCAGCCGATGTCTAGCCAGGTGACGCGCCGGAGCAATCCGGCGCGTCGCGTTTTTGCTGCTTCGGTCATATGAGAG
This sequence comes from Planctomycetota bacterium, assembly GCA_022571635.1. Classification (GTDB taxonomy): domain Bacteria; phylum Planctomycetota; class Phycisphaerae; order Phycisphaerales; family SM1A02; genus JADFNO01. The sequence continues at coordinate 12,471 of JACZXL010000056.1, read as the reverse complement.
TACGCCAGCCCATTTAAGGTTTGAGGCGACACATCTTGAAGAACCCGCGCAGCCGGCCGTGCGCCGTGTCGCGGTCGCTCGGAATGATGCAAGGTTCCGGCTGCGTGTAGACATCTGTTTGGGTGCTCGTGGATCAACCGCGAGTCCACGTGGACAGCGGAGGGGAGCAGGAGTCGGTGCATCGGACCAACACCGTCGATTTCGCGGCACAGGGGCGGGGTCTCTCGGATGGCGCTTACTGATATTGGCGTTTTTCCTTGATTCTCGTGCCCGCCACGTGGTATCCTCGGGCAACGTGTATTTCAGGCGGATCAATGAAGCGGCGATTACGCGAATCGAAGTATTGAGGAGAGCCGGAATGAAGCGAACGAGTCAGCGGCGAGTGCGGACAGCGAAGGCAGTGACGCTCAGTGGCTGCCTGGCCGGGGTGGGCATGCTGGGAGCAGCGCCGCCCGGTTCAGTCAGCAACGAAGGTAGAACCGGCGGTGACCCCATCGCCTACGCTGGCAACGGTTGCCCGCTTCCGCCGTGCACGATTGACTTCGACGGGGCCTGTCCTAATCAGGGCGAAATTTGCGGCGCGATCTTCGCCGGAGGCAGTGGTTGCGTCTTCGACGGCCTACCGTTCTGCTATAGCTCGGGCCTGTTTTCCTACCGCGTGGATCCCGACACTCCGGCGTCGATCTCGCTGCTGGGTGATCTGGTGGCACTGGACGTCTTCTTTGCCAATGTGGTGGGTAGCTCGGGGCAGATGCGATTCTTCAACGCCGACAAGATCGAGATCGGCACGCCGATGGATACGAACGGTGAGTGTGACGAGTTCATGCCGAAGATTCAGTCGCGCGTCTTCGACGAACCGGTGCGCTTCATCGAGGTGTCGGCGACCGGCGGGCAGGTGTACATCGACGACTTCTCGATCAACCCCGGGTTCGAGCCGCCGCTAGGCGACTTGGACGGAGACTGCGTCGTTGGCGTTAAGGATCTGCTCTTCTTGCTGGGCGCCTGGGGGCCGTGCCCGAAGCAGGGAGATTGTCCCGCGGACCTCGACAAAAGCGGCGACGTTGGCGTTAAGGATCTCCTCATCCTGCTGGGAAACTGGGGGTAGCTGAGCCTGACCCGGACGGCGAGGCAACACTGTCCGCTGGCAGCCGCATGGACGCGGTGGCCGCAGTGCAGACTTCAGCCAACCTCATCAATCGGGCTTGATATAGCAAGGGATCGGTGCTATAAGATATAAGACCCGTGCGGTGCTCATTGCATCCGGCCAACGGTAACGGTTCATGGTGGACGCTTGATGCTGTTGCTGACAAGAAAAACCGACTACGCGTTACTGGCGCTGGCCAGCTTGGCTCGCCAAACGCCAGCCGGGGCCAGTGCCCGCGGTCTCGCCGAACGGCTGAAGTTGCCCCTGCCCGTTCTTCGTAACATTCTCAAGCAACTGACGAGCCGGGGCGTGCTGAAATCCACGCGCGGCACGAGAGGTGGATACCGGTTGGCGCGGTCGCCGCAAGAGATCACGCTGGCCCAGTTGCTGGAAGCCATCGAAGGCCCGATGCGCTTGGCGCGGTGCTGTTCGGTGCCGGAAGGTGAAGAGGAAGCGGAATGCAAGTTGGAGGAAAGCTGCCTGATTCGAGGCAACATGCGCCGAGTGCATGCGAGCCTCATGCAGTTTCTCGACGAGGTGACGTTGGCCCAACTCGCCGAAGAGGACAGTTCTGCGGAACTCAAGCCCGGTTCGGGCGCTGGGCTGTCGCCGTTGACGACTCTGAAGGATCGTCAACCGTACCCGCGCTTGGCCGAGCCGCCGGACGTTCGTGACCCGTCGTGAGTATTCTGTAGTTTTGGAGTGCCCCTGCCATGGTTTCATCAACTGAACAAACCCCGATGTCCAGTGAGACAGACGCCACCCTCGATCGTTGGCAGAGCCAAGAGTATAAATACGGGTTCTACACCGACATCGAAACCGACGCCTTGCCCCCGGGATTGAACGAGGACGTCGTTCGTCTCATCTCCGCCAAGAAGAAGGAGCCCGACTGGCTGCTGCAATGGCGGCTCAAGGCCTACCGCCATTGGCTCACGATGACCGAGCCGACCTGGCAAAACGTCCACTACGAGCCGATCGATTACCAGAGCATTATCTATTACTCCGCCCCTAAGCAGGCGAAGGACCGCCCCCAGAGCCTCGACGACGTGGACCCGAAGCTGCTGGAGACGTACGAGAAGCTCGGCATCCCGCTGCAAGAGCGAGCGATCCTGGCTGGCGTCGCCGTCGATGCCGTGTTCGACAGCGTGTCCGTGGCCACTACCTTCAAGGAGAAGCTCGGCGAGCTCGGCATCATCTTCTGCCCATTCTCCGAGGCGGTGCAGGATCATCCGGAGCTGGTCCAGCAATACCTCGGATCCGTCGTCCCGCATAACGACAACTTCTTCGCCGCGCTCAACTCGGCGGTCTTCAGCGACGGATCGTTTGTCTATATCCCCAAGGGTGTCAAGTGCCCGATGGATCTCTCGACCTACTTCCGAATCAACGCGATCTCGACCGGGCAGTTCGAGCGAACGCTGATCGTGGCGGAGGAGGGCAGCACAGTCAGTTATCTCGAGGGATGCACGGCTCCCATGCGGGACGAGCACCAACTTCACGCCGCCGTCGTCGAGCTCATCGCCCTTGACGATGCGACCATCAAATACTCCACCATTCAGAACTGGTATCCCGGCGACAAGGACGGCAAGGGTGGAATCTATAACTTCGTGACCAAGCGAGCAAAGTGCCTCGGTCGAAACTCCCACATCTCGTGGACGCAGGTGGAGACCGGCGCGGCCATCACCTGGAAATATCCCGGCTGCATTCTCATCGGAGACAATTCCGTCGGCGAGTTCTACTCCGTGGCCCTGACCAACAACCATCAGCAGGCGGACACCGGCACCAAGATGATCCACATCGGGAAGAACACCCGCAGCAACGTGGTCTCCAAGGGCATCTCGGCTGGGTTCGGCCAGAATACCTATCGCGGGTTGATCAAGATCACGAAGAGCGCGCACGGGGCCAGAAACTACACACAGTGCGATTCGATGCTGATCGGCGACAAGTGCGGCGCCCACACGTTCCCGTATATCGAGGTCAAGAACAGCACCGCGCAGATGGAGCACGAGGCGACGACCTCCAAGATCGGTGAGGACCAGCTCTTTTACTGCAACCAGCGCGGGATCTCGACCGAGGACGCCGTCTCCATGATCGTCAATGGCTTTTGCAAGGAGGTCTTCCGTGAGTTGCCCATGGAATTCGCCGTCGAGGCGCAGAAGCTTCTGGAAGTGAGTTTAGAGGGCAGCGTCGGCTGAATCGCAAGGTGGCGCAGTATCTTTCCTAGCCGTGGATGAATATCCACACTCAAGAAAATAGAAAGGCATAGATCGATTCACATGCTTCAGATCAGAAACCTTCATGTAAACGTCCAAGGCCATAAGATCCTCAAGGGTCTCACCCTCACCATCAACGCCGGCGAGGTGCACTCGATGATGGGTCCCAACGGCTCCGGCAAGAGCACGCTGGCGCAAGTCCTGGCGGGGCGCGATACCTACGAGGTGACCGAAGGCGAAGTGTTCTTTGAAGGGCGCAATCTCCTGGAGTTGGAGCCGGACGAACGCGCGCGTGCCGGTGTGTTCCTGGCGTTCCAATATCCGGTGGAGATTCCCGGTGTGGGCACGGCCTACTTCCTCCGTGCTGCGGTCAATGCGCTGCGCAAACATCGCGGCGAGGAGGAGCTGGATGCGGTCGACTTTCTTGAATTCGTGAAAGAGAAGATGAGGCTGGTGGACATGGACGAGCAACTGCTGAAGCGCTCCGTCAACGAAGGGTTTTCCGGCGGCGAGAAAAAGCGCGGCGAAATCTTCCAGATGGCCGTGCTCGAACCGAAGCTCGCGATCCTTGATGAAACCGACTCGGGGCTCGATATCGACGCTTTGAAGATCGTTGCGGACGGGGTCAACTCGATGCGCCGGACGGATCGCGCGTTCCTCGTCATCACGCACTACCAGCGTCTCTTGAATTACATTGTGCCTGACTTCGTCCACGTCCTGGTTGACGGCCGGATCGTCAAATCCGGAGGCAAGGAGTTGGCAATGGAACTTGAGGAAAGAGGGTACGCGTGGGCGGACCAGTCGATCAGGCATGCCGCGGCGGCTTCTTAGGGACGGAAGTTCGATTTCATGGTTGAGCTCGTGCAAGAAAAGGATATCTATCGTTCAGCATTCGCGCGGCTGGAGGCTGAATCCAATCCAGTCGGTGGGTCGGCGTTGATTACCCTGCGAACCCAAGCGATGGCGCGGTTTGCCGAGTTGGGCTTCCCGACCTTACGGCATGAAGATTGGCGATACACCAACGTAGCTCGCATCGCCAAGACCGAGTTTCGGTCCGCGGTTGATTGCGGTGTTGATCTGGACGAACGGGCGATTGTGGCCGAAACGTTCCCAGAAGCACAGTTCCATCGGCTTGTCTTCGTCAACGGTTTCTTCGCCCGGGATTTGTCATCGCAGCACGGCTTACCCAAGGGCGTGCAGATTGCGAGCTTGGCTGAGACTTTGGACGACGATCCATCGTGGGTCGAGAGGCACTTGGCCCGCTACGCCTCGTATGAGGACCATGCGTTCACCGCCCTCAACACGGCGCTCATGGAAGACGGCGCGTTCGTCTACGTCCCCAAGGGCGTGATCGTCGAGCAGCCGATCCATCTTTTGTATGTCACGATGCCGGGCGTCGAGCCGATCGTGGTCCACCCGCGCAATCTCATCATCGCGGACGAGGCGAGCCAGCTCACTATTATCGAGAGCTACGTTGCCCTGGGCGAGGGCGTGTACTTCACGAACGCCGTCACGGAAATCTCCGTTGGCGAGGGAGCCGTGGTCGATCACTATAAGGTCCAGCGTGAATCGACGCAGGCGTATCACGTGGGGACGACGCAGCTCTACCAGCGGCGCAGCAGCACCGCGTCGTCCCATATAATCTCGATCGGGGGTGACATCGTGCGCAACGACATCAACGCCGTGCTCGACGGCGAAGGGTGCGACTGCACGCTCAACGGACTTTATGTGCCGGCTGGGAAACAGCATGTGGATAACCATTTGCGGGTGGAGCACCGCAAGCCGCACGGCAACAGCCGCGAACATTTCAAGGGAATCCTCGACGACAGCGCGCGCGGCGTGTTCACGGGGCGGATCATCGTCCACAAGGACGCGCAGAAGACCGACGCCAAGCAGACGAACAGGAACCTGCTGCTCTCGGACAGCGCGAGCGTGGACACGAAGCCGCAACTGGAGATCTTGGCCGATGACGTGAAATGCACGCACGGTGCGACGATCGGCCAGCTTGACAAAGATGCGATGTTCTACTTGAGGGCCCGCGGGATTTCTGCCGACGCCGCCCGCAGCCTGCTCGTCTTTGCGTTTGCCAGCGAGAGCATTGCCAAGATCAAGCCGCAGCCGGTTCGAGCCCAGGTTCAGCAGATTCTCCTGGAGCGGTTGCCTCAGGGTGATCAATTGCAGGGGCTGTCATGAAAACGAGCACCGCGCACGCGGCGGTGGCAAAGGGCTCGACCAAGAGCGGGCCGGTGTTTGACGTGCAACAAGTGCGCGGCGACTTCCCGATCCTGGGGCGGACGGTCAACGGCAAGCCGTTGGTATACCTTGACAACGCGGCGACTTCCCAAAAGCCACAGTGCGTCATCGACACGATTCGACGCTACTACGAGCAATCCAACGCCAACATCCACCGTGGCGTTCACACACTGAGCGTGCAGGCGACGCAAGCCTACGAGCAGGCCCGCGCCAAGGTGCAGCGGTTCATCAACGCTTCCAGACCCGAGGAAATAATCTTCGTTCGCAGCGCCACGGAAGCAATCAACTTGGTCGCGCAGGCCTACGGACGATCCACGCTGACCGATGGCGACGAGATCGTGATCTGCACCATGGAGCATCACTCCAACATCGTGCCGTGGCAGCTCCTGTGCGAACAGACCGGCGCTCGACTTCGTGTCGCGCCGATCAATGATGACGGCGAGCTGCTATTTGAGCAGTACGAAGACCTGCTCAATCCGCGCACGAAGATCGTCGCGATGACCTATATCTCCAACGCACTGGGGACGATCAACCCGGTCCGCGAAATCACCGAGGTTGCTCATCGCCACGGCGCGGTTGTGCTAATCGATGGTGCTCAAGCTGCCCCGCACTTACCGATCGACGTTCAGGCGATCGGATGCGACTTCTTCGCCCTGACCGGGCACAAGATGTTCGGCCCGGTGGGGATTGGCGCGCTTTTCGGTAAACACGAACTACTGGACGCGATGCCGCCCTACCAAGGCGGGGGCGAGATGATCCTGTCGGTCACGTTCGAGAAGACGACCTACAACGCTGTGCCGCACAAGTTCGAGGCCGGCACGCCCAATATCGCCGGGGCGATCGGGCTCGGGGCCGCGGTCGATTACCTCCAACGGATCGGCATGGAGGCGATCGGGGCCTATGAAGACGAGCTGCTGAAGTATGCGACGGCGGCCCTGCAGGCGATACCTCAAGTTCGATTGATCGGGACGGCCAAGCGCAAGGCTGCGGTCCTTTCATTCCTGGTCGGCGACATTCATCCACACGATGTCGGGACGATTCTTGACGCCGAAGGCATCGCGGTGCGGACCGGGCACCATTGCGCCCAGCCGGTGATGGAGCGTTTCGGTCTTTCCGCCACGGTCCGGGCCTCCCTGGCGCTGTACAATACGACCGAAGACATCGACGCGCTGGCGGCGGGTATCCACAAGGCACTTGAAGTGTTCGGCCAATGAATGAGCTTCAGGATCTTTACCAGGAACTTATTCTCGACCACAACCGTTCTCCGCGCAATTGCCGACGGATCGAGAACGCGGACGGCGAGGCCAACGGATACAACCCGTTGTGTGGCGATCGAGTCACGGTGTACGTGACGATAGACAACGATGTCGTTTCGGACGTGGCGTTTGAAGGCTCCGGCTGCGCGATTTCGACCGCCGCCGCATCGCTCATGACCCAGAGCATCAAGGGCAAGAGCATCGCTGAAGCGGAGGCGCTGTTCAAGAACTTCCGCCGGCTCGTGACCGGGGAAGCGGTGGCGAGCGACAATGGTCCCGCGCTGGGGAAACTTGAAGCGTTGGGCGGTGTTCGCCGTTTCCCCGCCCGTGTCAAGTGCGCAACCCTCGTTTGGCATACGCTCAAGGCCGCGCTGGACCGTCAATCGCAGACGGTGACCACTGAATAGAATTGCCGGAGTCGTCCCGTGGATGGTTCACCGCTTGATAATCTCAATGCCCAAGCGACCGAGGCGCTGATCGTCGAGGTGTTGCGAACGATCTTCGATCCGGAGCTGCCGGTGAACATTTATGATCTTGGGTTGATCTACTCTGTCAAGGTGGATGCGGCGGGCGTGGCGACGGTTCAGATGACGTTGACGACGCCGGCCTGCCCCGTGGCGGAGACGCTGCCGCCGGAGGTCGAGGCGAAGGTCAAGACAATCGATGGCGTGACGGATGCGCATGTCGAGCTGGTATGGGAACCGCCCTGGACGCCGGATCGCATGACCGAAGCCGCCAAGCTTGACGCTGGATTGTTTTAGATTGTGTCTGAAAGAACGGTGGCACGGGCATCTTTCTCGTGCGTTTTCTTGCGGCCGATGTCTCGCACGGGCAAGATGCCCGTGCCACCTGCCTTAGAACAGCAACTGCATCTGACTTCGGACGACGATCTGGCCGTCTTGGCCGCCGTCAGTTCGCCAGCCTGCGCCGCTTGCGCTCCAAGGTTCGGCGATCTCGCTCAGACCGATTCCGACGTCCATCGACCATTTCAATGCGTGCTTGTCCCAGAATCGGTTGACGCCGAACGTGATGACGCTGAGGTCATCGACGCCGGCCCTGTCAAGATCGCCCCATTCGTATCGTGCGAAGATTTCCCAGTCGTTCGTGAGGAACACGCCGCCTTGCACCACGACGCCGAGCTGTTCAGCGTCCACTGAGTCACTGTCAAGATCGCGATAGACCACGGCCGCGAAGGCGTTCGCTGATCCGAATTCGAGCGAAAGATCGGCTGTGAACGCCAATGTTTCAAGCTCATCGTCGTTGGGTGTGTCATCGAGGCCGTCGGCATCGGCGTCAACGAAAAGCCCATCACCGGTGCCGAACTCGTCTCGTTCGTAGTGAACGGCTGCCCCGATCATGACGGCGGAGGTCTCATCCGGCCAGCTTGCGAAGTCCTTGAACTGACCCCACGACCCCGCGAGCAGCGCTTCAACGCGGGCGGTGATTGCAAACTCAGTGTCTTGGGCGAGGGCCGGCGTGTTATCGCGGTCAAAGCCTTCGTTGAGCATCACCGCGGCGCTAAACTGATCGCCTCGGTACGCGAGTTCCACGCCTTGGGAGCGGCCCTGATTGAATACCTCGTTGACCAATGATCGTTCGACGGCCAACTGCCGTGAGCTAGAGACCAATTCCTCTCTCATGAACGGCGGTTTGAATTGACCGACTCGGAGCGTCCAATCCCCGAAGTGTTTGGCAATGAACGCATCGTCCAAATCGAAATCGCCGCCGTCACGGTTTGCCGCGGATTGGATTCGATATTGCCAACTCGGATCGATGACGTTCCCGCTGAAGGTCAGCTTCGTGCGACGGTTCTCAAAGCCCCAACGGTGGTCATCGTCAGCGCTATTGTCTTGTGTGTTGTAGACGAAGCGAGCCTGTAGTTGGCCTTGCACCTTCAGCAAGAAGTTGCCGTCAGCGCTGCCGAGAAAGAATCCCTTATCCCAGCCGGCGGTCATCCCGTCCTGGAGCAGGCTGCTTCTGGTGTCAGCATCGGCCAGCACATCCTGAACAAGGCCGCGAATCTCAGCGGCGCGCCTGGTGGTAAGCCACGGCTCGTCCTGTACTGATCGAAGACGACCGACAACACGTTCCAGGTCGGCGACTCTGGCGGTCAGATCGGCGATCGTCTTGCGAGCCGACTCGGGGATCTCGTTGGCGGTGTCTTGTGCGGCCGTGAGCGTCGGGAAACCGAACGCAATGGTCACCGCCAAGACCAAAAACACAACCCGGTCCGTCGTCTTGAATCCGAGGCAAAACATGCGAATCTCCTAGGCCGTGCCGGAGGCGAAAGAAACGGTGGGGGGCGAGAGAATAGCGAAGGGGGGCAGGTCTGCCCGGCGGGGTCGTTTTGTGGATATCAAGAGCCCCGAATTGGGCTGGTAGCCTAGGAAACCGGTGTCTTTCGAGCTTTTTCGATCTCGCGCTTGACGCTACCAGTCCGGGTCCGTTGCCGCTAGAATGACGGGTATGCGGTCATCGACCGAATTCAGTGCCGCGAGGGGGCACTGGGAATCATCAACCAGTCGGACGCGGCGACCAGCGGCGCGACAACGCATCCCATGGTGCGTGCGCTGTGCGCCCGTCCACGAAACACGGAAGTGCCCGTCGCAAATAATCGGAGGGACGCGACATGCCCAAACGGATTGGGGTCTGGATTGATCACGCCAAAGCTCATCTTGTCGTTCTGGAGAACCAAGGTGCACCAGAAGTAGTAACGATCGCATCAGACGTTGAACATCGTCACAAGGCGATGCCCACCGGCAGTCCGGCCGTGCCGGGACAGCGCCACGGCGCTCCAATCAAGCGCTACGAGCACCGCCGCGCACAAGAGAAACACCGGTACTACGAACAGATCGTCGACGCCATTCGGGTTGCCGACAGCATCGTCATCATGGGGCCGGGGCTGGCCAAGAACGAGCTGAACAAAGAGATACGCAAACACCATCAGCTGGCGGGACTTGTGCTCGCGGTCGAGCCAGCGGACAAGAAGCTGACGCCTGCGCAGCTCGTGGCCAAGGTGCGAGCAGCCTTTGACGAGCCGCTGCCCCGTGGCGTCCCGCAGCGCGGCCCGCGAAGCCACACGCCGCACGAGCTGAATCGCGGCAACGGCCGGGCCCACGATCGCCGCGGCGACGAGGAGATATTGGCAGCCCAGCGGTCCGAGGCAGAGACCGATTGAGCGACGGACGGCGCCGCGGATAGAAGTCTTACATGTGGAGCAGGCGCCCTCTATCTTTCTCGCCGGTCAAGAAGCGTTGTTCCTGCCAAGCTCGAACTGACTGAAGTGGATCGTTGCAGCCACGCACGCTGATCTGGCCCTTCCAGTGGGCTGGCGCAAGAAACCGCCCGGACCCCATTGGCGGCGTGTCATGACTGACGAAATGACACAATCCCAGGAATAGCGGCACTTTACGAGCCGTAACGAATCTTAGGGCTTGGAGACGACTGCGCTGCCACTGCCTGTCTCGGTCGCCGCGGTTTGTCCAGCTGATTTGGGTCAGGATTGCCCAGTTACCTCGACGAGGCCCAGCGGTACAAGGAGGAGCGAAATCAAGCCGGCAACTTCCCCAAGAAAAGTCTTGACCGCCTACGACCCCTGTAGTAGACTGCTACGACTGTTGTAGTAGGTTCGACCGCAAGCGCCCACGGGAGCCACCATGACCGCACGCGAAGCTGAAATCGGACAAGCCGAACTCGAGGTGCTTCAGACGCTTTGGGAGCACGGCCCGGCCACGGTTCGTGACGTGATGAACGTCCTGCACGAGCGCGGCCGGCAGCTCGCCTACACCACCGTGCTGACGTTCCTGACGAGGCTGGAGCAGAAAGGTTGCGTGACGAGCGACAAATCGGGCCTCGCCTATGTGTATCGCCCGAAGGTCACGCGCGACAAGGTTTCTCGCTCGCGGCTGGAGGCCGTGCTGGATGCGTTTTACGACGGCTCGCCGGGGCCGCTGGTGTTGCAGTTGATCCGGGAGGGCAAGTTCACGAACGCTGAAATCGCAGAGCTGCAGGAAGTCATTGATGGATTAGACGCGAAACCTCAGCGTCGGACGCGGTCTTAGAGGAGATGGTCTTGGATCTGGTGTCAACTGATCTGTTGTGGCGGGGCGCCTTAGCGGTGATCCCACTGGCGATCGTGGTGGCGATCGTCTGCTGGTGGATGCCGTGCCGACCATCTACCCGGCACACGTTGTGGCTGATCGTGCTGGGTTTCTTCGCCGTAGCGCCGTTCATGCCCCGCATGCCGATTCCACAGTTTGCCGCGCTCAATTTCACCGCGTCGGATGCCGAGGTCGCGCCTCAATCGTTGCCCTCGCGTCCAACCGTCCGTTCGCCCGGCGTGAACTCCGGTCGACGCCCGTCTATAGACCGCGCCGATGTTCTGCCAGAGGGGCTGCCAACGACAGCTCCAGTGCGAGCCGCCGAGGTACGACCCGCCGGCGCGCTCGAATCAAAAAAGACCTTTGTCGAATCGGACCGGAGCGCAGCCCCGGGGAGCCCGCATGTTGGCAAGTCCGTCCTCCCTGCGACTGCCACAAAGTCGCGTATGCCCCACATCCCCGGGGTCGCTCCGTCCGTCGAGCCCAAGCCAAGTCCGTCGTCCGTATCCAAGACCGGCGGCATGCCTGATCGCAACGAGCAAGCCGTATCACGTGCTCATCCTCTTCCGGTAGCGCTGGGTCGCTGGATTCAATACGCGGCGGGTGTTCGCGACGCCGTGATGGGGTTGCCACCCATACCCGCGCTCGTCTGGATCGGCGGAATCGTACTGTTGCTGATCGTGGCCGGCTTGCGGATCGGCCGGTCCGTGCAGTTGGTGCGGGCGGCGACGCCGGCCCCGCCCTCGGTGGTGAATATGGTGGCGGCGGCATCGACGCACCTCGCGCTGAGGCGGTCACCGCTGACGTTGATGACCGACCGGGCCATTTCACCGATGCTCTGGTGCGGTCGGCATGTATACCTGATCCTCCCGCGACAGTTGTGGGAGCAGCTCGATGAAGTGGGACGGCAGGCGGTCGTCTACCACGAGTTGGCCCATCTTCGGCGCCGCGATCACTGGGTGTGTTGGGCCGAGCTGATCATCGGCGGGCTCTATTGGTGGAACCCGGTCGTGTGGTTTGTTCGGCTGCGATTGCGCGAGGAAGCGGACCTCTGCTGCGACGCTTGGGTGACCGCATTGCTTCCCACCGGCCGACGCGCCTACGCCCAAGCCCTGCTTGATACGCGAAAGCACACGAGCGTAACCCAACCCGCCATGCCCTGTGTTGGGCTTGGCGTAACAACAAAACGAGCAAAACGATTTGCGAGGAGACTCACAATGGTAATGACCGAACACGTAAGGCCGCGACTGTCGATTCGCGGCTTGGCCTTGGCGTGCGCGCTGGCGGTGGGTGGATTCATCGTGACGCCGCTGTGGGCCTGCCCGCCCTCAGAGCGAGCGCCCCAGCCCCCCAAGCCGATGAAACTGCGCGCCGTTGGGCCGCTAAGCGCACCTCGACCGCCGGCCGAAACGCAACCCGATCGTGATCAAACAACCTTCGAGCAGTTCATGCGGGGGCGCGATGGTCGCTCGCTCCAAAGGCGGCTGGATGGGCTCGGACGGCGGCTT
>JACZXL010000304.1 GCA_022571635.1 Planctomycetota bacterium | reverse complement strand
GTGAAAGAACCGGTCAGCTTTGCCGGGGACAGCAGATCGACAAACCCGTCCGTTGATTCCAATAGGTTTAACGAACCGTCGCGCAGCCAGACCGTGAGCGACCGCCCGCTTGCATCACCCTCCGGCAGCGCAAAGCCCGCCCCGGCGTACACCCCCAGCTCGCCGTCGACGACGATGACGTACTGAATGCTGACGTTCGTGGCGGAGGAGTCCATCGGCGTCGCCCCAGGTTTCGGCACCCACAACAGATCAACCCGCACCACTTGCCCTTGGCTGAACTGGCCACTGAGCAGTTGATCCAACCCGACATCGGACAGGATGAACGAGGTCTCCACCGAGTTGCCGTCTGCATAGAACGCCGTGATGTACTCGCCTTCCAACGCGACCGGATCGTCGCCCAGCGATTGGGCGCGAAGCGATCCATGCTGTACCGGCCCGGCACAGCCTGCTCCGGCCCAAAGCAGCAGAAGGCTCATCGACAGGCCAAGGCCCTTGATGGTCATCGAGGTTGCAGCCGGCATTGACGCGCCCACGGGTCGTCCTCTACAAATCATTCATGCCCTCAGCGCTGCCCCCAGCCGGCGAGAGTTCGTCAATGGTCTGCGGCTCCTCGTCCTCGGTTCTGGGCGGCGGAGCCGATATCTCCGAATCGATGCCCAGGCAGGCCAAGCTGTCGCGCTCTACGATCGATCGAATCGAGGCGCGGGCGATCGAAGGTAGTTGTGTGCCGTGGCTGAAGGCATTGACGGTATACAGTGACTCAATCGCTCGGGCGGGTGTTTCCAACGGGAAGCCTGAGCCGAACAGCAGCCGATCCATGACCCCGAGGCTGGAAGCGCTGAGTAAGGCGTTGTACAACTGCCAAGGGCGCGACGCGACGCCGGAGATGTCGGCGAAGACACGCTCATGTTTGCCCAACAACAGCAATGCTTCGTCAATCCAGGGATGGCCGAGTTGGCTGATGACGATGGGTAGTGTCGGCAGAGCGCGGGCGACCTCGTCCCACGCGCCTGGCCGGGCAAACTCGAGTTCGGCGGCGGGCGTCAGGGGCGACTGCATCGTCACGAACACCGGAAGAGAGAGCTCCGCACAACGCTCGTACACGCGCATCGCCTCCGAGTGGGCTGGGTGGAAGCCCTGACAGGCCGGCGAAACCGCGACCCCGACCAACCCCAGGCCAACGGCCGCGTCGATCTGATCCAGCGCATCCCCGCTCAGGGGATCGACCCCGGCCACTCCAACCCGTCGGCGGGGGTCCTTGGCCACAAACTCCGCTACGAACTCATCGGGAATCCGAGCCCCAAGCCGCTCTGATCGAAATCCAAGTACGACCGCCCCGTCCACGCAGGCCATGGCCCGTTCGTGGGCGATGGGCGTGCCCTCAAGCGGATCAGCGCCTGCCAGCACAGGCCGCGCGCGGATCTGGGCCGCCAGATCACAGCCGAGCTGCTCCAGATTCGCCCAGACTTGCGTGTGAAGATCGATGATCATGGCTATCCATCCCAACCGGGTCGTAACGGTGCATATGGTACCGTGCCCGTGGGTTGGGGTACAAGCATAGTGCGGATATCGAGCTTCGGAGGTCCGCGGAGACCCACAGGGCTGGTGGCCCCGGCGGAGTCAGAGCCGCAAGCGCCCACCCAGCCGCGGTGGGCTGAGCCGACCGGCCGTCACTGCCGGAGGTGCGGTGCGGCGTCCCGGGCGAAGCGACGAACTTGCTTCTTGTACTTGGGGTCGCCTTGGGTGTAGGCGTACTCACCCGCCAGCAGCCCGCGCACAGTCTTGATCCGTCGCTTGGGGTCTGGGTGAGTTGAGAGGATTTCCAGCTTTCGCGAGCCCTCGCTCGCCTCGGCAAGTACCTCGAGCACCTCAAGCATCCCGTGCGGATCGTACTTAGCCCGGGTCATGTACTTGACGCCCAGCCCATCCGCCTCCTGCTCCTGATCGCGATTGAACTTCAGAAGCGTGCCTTGGCTGATCATCCTTGCGGCAAGCACGGCGAGCTGCGAGTCGGTTCCGCGACCGACACCGCCGACGGCGAACTCCGCCGCGACAACCTGGCTCAGCCGTTCGTCAACATGCCGGGCCGTCACGTGACCAATCTCGTGGCCGAGCACACCCGCAACCTGCGCCTCGTTGTCGAACTTGGCCAGGAGCCCGCGGCTCACGAAGACATGACCGCCGGGCAACGCAAACGCGTTGAGAATCTCCGAATCCAAAACGATGAACTCCCACTTGATGTGGGCGTACTCGGGCTCGACTTGCGCAGCGACACGCCGCCCGACGCGAGTGACAAACGCGCGGAGGACCTCAGATTCGACTTCGCCGCCGTACTGCTCGACCAGCTCCGGCTTCGCCGCCGCGCCCATCACGCTAACCTTGTCAGCCGAGATCAGGATCAGTTGGCTTCGACCGGTCGCAGGATTCGTTTTGCAGGCGCTGATCGCGCCGCACGAGACGATGAGAAGAAGGACGAGTAATCGGCGCATGACAATCTCCGTCGTGGACCGCGAGGCGGCGGGTATGATCCCCATCATATGACCCGCCGGACATCATCTTCTTCCGATGTCGTGTGGTCTGCAAATGACCTGACCGGCGATCCGCATCAGGCCCCCGACAAGGCGGTTCGGGTACAGCGGATGTTCGCGGCGATCGCTCATCGATACGATCTGAACAACCGCGTTCACTCGCTGTGGCGAGATCAGGCGTGGCGGCGAGCTGCGGTCGCGCTTTGCCGGGTGAAGCCGACGGACCACGTGCTGGATGCCGCCTGTGGCACGGGCGACTTGGCCGAAGCGTTTGCCGCCGCCGGGGCGGACGCGGTGGTCGGCGCGGATTTCACCGCGCCAATGCTGACGCTGGCTCGACGCAAGGCCGAACGAATCCGCCGCCGCGCGGGGATTATCTCGCCGCGCTACGTCCAAGCTGACGTCATGGATCTTCCGTTTGAGGACGCCGGCTTCGACATCGTCTCGATCGCGTTCGGCATTCGCAATGTCACAACCCCGGCAACGGCGCTGGGCGAGTTTCGGCGCGTCCTGCGTCCAGGCGGGCGAATTGTAATCCTCGAGTTCAGCCACCCGACGAATCGCGTGTTGCGCTTTATCAACTCGATCTACTGCGGTCACATCATGCCATTCAGTGCGACGATACTCTCCGGCGATCGGTCCGGCGCGTATCGCTACCTTCCAAAGTCCGTCGCGACGTTCGCCGACCGCCAAGCGCTCGTCGCCATGTTGGCCGACGCCGGTTTCGCCGACATCACCCAGCACCCGATGACGTTCGGCGTGTGCGTCGCATACCTCGGACACGTCCCGTCCTGATCGTGAGGACCGATTCTCAGTTCCCAAGCTCAGCCGGTCCGTCAATAGCAGGGCGGCGCGGCTGTAGCCGGTAGAGTATTGAAGTCGGCGCTGGTGGTATTGACGATATTCCTACTCGGCAGGGATTCGGCCATATACCTCCAGAACAAGGAAACCCACGATGCTCAAGGGATGGATAGCTTTGATATGTGCGATCGTGCTGACGGCAGCGGGGGCTGTTCCGGCTCAGCAGGCTCCCGATCTTCGATCGCACCTGGACGGTTTGGACTGGGTCGTCATCGGCGACCCCGGCAACCCGGCGTTTGAGGGCGGGGCTCAAGGGCAGCTCAAAGGCCGGGGCGGGATCGACTATCGCTTCCGCCTCACACGCACGGAGATCACCGTTCGCCAGTGGTTCCAGTTCGTCCAGGCCTTTGCGCCCTATTACGAGGGGACCTACGGACAGAGCTTCGGACTCACCGGCTCTTTCATCTACATCGCCGGACCACTCACCGATCCCGACTCATATCACATGGTCGAAGGGGCCGAGGACTTCCCAACCAATCAGAGTTGGCGGATGGCTGCTCGCTATGGCAACTGGCTTCACAACCACAAGGAAGAGACGGAAGAAGCGTTTGCTAGTGGTGCTTACGACACGTCTACATTCACCGTGAACCCGGACGGCACCTACAACGACCAGCGGACGCGATCACCCGGGGCACGGTACTGGATTCCAAGCCTCGATGAATGGATCAAGGGCGTCTACTACG
>JACZXL010000303.1 GCA_022571635.1 Planctomycetota bacterium | reverse complement strand
GTATTCGTTGAAATACCAGGAGGTCAGTCGTTCCAACGTGACGAAAAACCCGACGCCGAACGTGGCAATCAGCACCGTCAGCAGGATGAGGTTCTTCCGCTTGCGCTTGGGGTCGATCGAGCATTGATCCTGCTTGCGCTTATAGAGAACGATGCCGGTGACCCCAATAAGGGCCGCGACAATCCGTAACACCCAAGCGCCAATTCCAGCCGATCCGTCTTCGTTGTAGAAACCATCGGCGAACGAGATCGCGTACACGCCGCCCATCAGCCCCATCATGAATAGGACCATGGGGGCGACGCAGCAGATCATGCCGGTCAATCCGATCGCCGCGGCAAACTTGACGATCCATCGCCAGAGGCTGGGTTGTGACGTTTGTGCTTCAGATGGGTCCATGAGGAGTATTCTTCGCTATTGAAGGAGAATAGAGTTATCAGCGCTATCGGCCGGCTCCGCCGTACGCTTTGACCAATCGAGCCCAAGGCATACTTATTCCACAATCCAACTCGGCTCGGGTGCGGGAAACGCCCAATTGAGCCCGAGCCGAGGCAACGGAAGCGGAATGATGATATATCCTTAAAGGGCACATGACAGTCATGCAACAGGCGAAGATCATCGACGGACGAGCGATGGCCGCCGACGTCAAGCGACAGATGGCCCAGCGAGTCGCCGCCCTTGACGGCCGAGGCCGCAGCGTGCGGCTGGATGCGGTACTCGTGGGGCAAGACGGCGGTGCGGCACTCTACGCGCGCAATCAAGGCAAGATGTGTCGCGAGGTTGGTATCGAACACGTCCTGCACGAACTTTCCGACGGATCGACCGAGGATGACATCGCCGACCGCGTGCTGCGGTTGAACGCCGACCCGCAGGTCAGCGCGATCATGGTCCACCTTCCGCTGCCGGACGGGGTTGATACTGAGCGAGTTCAGTCGTTGATCGCGGTGGAAAAGGACGTGGAGGGCGTCAACCCGGCAAACATCGGCAACATCGTGTACGGCCGGCGGAGCCTCGTCCCGTGTACGGCGCTGGCCGTCATGGAGATGATCGAATCGACGGGCGTGCCCTTGCGGGGAACGTGTTGTGTCTGCGTCGGGGCGAGCAACATCGTCGGCAAGCCCATCGTCGTGCTCTTGATGCGCTGCGAGGCCACGGTGATCTCCGTGAACAAGTACACGCCGAACCTGGGCGAGATCACCCGCAGCGCCGATGTGTTGATCTCGGCGACGGGCGTTCCCGGGCTCATTGGATCGGCCATGGTCAAAACGGGGGCCGTGGTGATCGACGTCGGCATCAGTCGGGTCACGACATCCCAAGGTCAGTCGCGCACCGTCGGGGATGTCGCGTTCGACGAGGTCGCCCAAGTAGCCGGATATGTCTCGCCGGTTCCCGGGGGTGTCGGCCCCATGACGGTGGCCATGCTGCTGCGAAACACGGTGGACGCGGCTGAGCGAACGGCGTCGGCCTAGCGAGTCTGTCATCGCCGTGGGTCGCGCGTGGACGCCTGATAATCCGACGGCACGGTGGGGGCTCGGAAGATAGCGGGTCTCGACTGCGCCTAAGCGGTTGTGCTGGACGCGAAGAGCCGATTCCAAACCTCGGCGTACCTCGCTTGGGTGTTCTGGACAACCTCCGGCGGCAACGGCGGTCCGGGCGGCGTCTTGTCCCACGCCCCCGCATCCACCAGCCCCTGCAGGTGGCTTCGTACGTACTGCTTGTCGAAGGCGTGCTGCTCGACGCCCGGCGTGTAGGCGTCGGCCGGCCAATAACGCGAACTGTCCGGCGTCAACACCTCGTCGATGAGAATCAACTCGTCGGTCGGCCGGCCTTGCCCGTCCAAGGCATAGCCGAACTCGAACTTCGTATCCGCCAGGATAATGCCGTGGGAAAGCGCGAACTCGGCGGCCGTGGTGTAAATATGCAGCGAGACGTCCCGCAACCGCTCGGCTGTCTCAGTGCCGATCTGGGCGCACACCTGCTGATAGTTCATCGGTTCGTCGTGGCCCGAGGCCGCCTTGGTCGTCGGCGTGAAGATCGGCTCGGCAAGCTTCTCCGATTCGCGCAAGCCCTCGTCCAGCGGGACGCCGCAGATACTGCGGCGCTGTTGATATTCTCGCCAGCCCGACCCGGCCAGGTAACCACGGACGACGAACTCGACCGGGACGACCTCGGCCGCCCGGCAAATCATGGCCCGTGACTCGATCGACGATCGCTGCGAGGCGTCCAAGCCGGTGACATCCCCGGCCTCGGTCGAGACGACATGATCGCCGATGACGCCCAGCGATCTAACGAAGCTGAACCACGCGGTGCTGATCTGCGTCAGCAGGCGCCCCTTCCCGGGGATCGGCGTAGGCAGGATCACATCAAAGGCGCTGATTCGATCGGTCGCGATCAAGAGCAGGCGCGGTGCGCCATCCCCTTGATCCGCCAGGGTATAAAGGTCGCGGACTTTCCCTTCTCGCCGGCCCGGCAACGGCAGATCGCTTCGGATCATCGGCCCGGGACAATCGACAAGGGCGGCGTCGGATTCATTGGACATGCACGCACTGTATCAGCTACGCCGGTCAGGGGCGAGCGACGCCGGCCGGCGATTTTCGCAGGTGAAATCTCACGCACAACGCCAGGTACAACTATAGTGTCGGCGCAGCCCTGCGAGACCGCCCGCGGCTGGAACCTTTGCTTGATTCACGATGCTTCGATTTGCCGTTTACGACGACCACGGACCAGCCAAAGACTGGCCGCTTGACGCAGCCTACCTGATTGGGTCGGACGATATCGCTGTGCGCGGGGAGCTGACGTTCAAGGCGGGTCATATCCGGTGCACCACGCGCGCGAACCATACCGTCGGCCTGTGCCTGCCATACGATGCTGGTCCGCTCGGTCGGCTCATGCTCCAGACGTGCTTGCTGCCCGATCGTGACCGGCCATACCTCCTGTCCCTGGAGGTGGCGCGGCATCGGATCAAGACCTTCATCGCCAAGAGCGAAGAATGGCAGATGTTCGAGATCGAATCCGATCATCCTGCTCCGCGGGAGTGGGAAAAGGCACGGAAACTGTTCGCACAAGCGCTCAACGAAAAGGACCAGATTCAGGCGGACCGCTTGGCTCGGCGCGCCCTCATTCACGCGGTTCAGTCGAACGAGCGGTTGGCCCTGGCCCATGCTGAGCTCTTCCTCCACTGGCGGTTCGGGAACCGTCCCGCACCGGCGACGACGCTCGGCGTGCGTATTCACACGGGCAAGGACACCTCGGCCCTGCGCGACCTCCTCACGCGGGATTTCGACATCCTCGTGTTCCCACTGCGCTGGAGCGAACTGGAGGTCGAAGAAGGACGCTATGACTGGGCGCCGCTGGACCGTTGGGTTCAATGGGCCCAAACCCAGGACAAGCCCTGCGTCCTCGGCCCCCTGCTTGATTTCTCAAAACGCGCGCTGCCGAAGTGGATGTACGTCTGGCAGCACGACTACTCCACCTGCCGCGATCTCGTGTACGAGCACGTCGAGCGCGTGGTGAAACGCTACGGCTCCGCGGTCGACATGTGGAACGTGGCGTCCGGTCTGAACGTCAATGACAATTTCCAGTTTACCGCCCAGCAGATGATCGACCTGACCTACATGGGTTCGCTCATCGTGCGCCAAGTTCACAAGGGTGCGCGAACGATGGTCGAGATCGTCGAGCCGTTCGGCGAGTTCGGCGCCGCCAACAAGAACTCGGTCGCACCGTTGACCTACCTCGACCAGATCGTGCAGGAAGGAATCCCCATGGATTGCGTGGGCGTTCAGCTCTTGTTCGGTCAGAAGGGGCGTGGACGAGAGACGAGGGACTTGATGCAGATCAGTAGTCTGCTCGATCGGTTCCTGACGCTCGACCTCCCGGTGCTGGTCTCCGCCGTCGGCGTGCCCAGTGAAACGCATGAACCGGGAGGCGGCTGGTGGCATGAGCCCTGGACCGCTCAGGTGCAATCGCGATGGGTGTCGCGCGCCTTCTCGATCGCCATGTCCAAACCGTTCGTCGAATCGGTCATCTGGAGCGATCTATACGATCACCCGGGTAGTGATCTGCCCGGGGCCGGGCGCGT
>JACZXL010000302.1 GCA_022571635.1 Planctomycetota bacterium | reverse complement strand
GGCGGCAACGCGCAGATCAAGGCGATGAAAGAGGTCGCCGGTTCGCTGCGCTTGGATTTGGCGGCGTACCGGGAGTTGGAAGCGTTCGCCCAGCTCGGCACCGACCTGGATGCGACCAGCCAACGGCAGCTCGATCGCGGCGGGCGAATGGTGCAGTTGCTCAAGCAGGATCAATACATCCCATTCGACGCGATCGACCAATGCATTTCGATCTTCGCGGCGGCGAACGGCTTTCTCGACGATCTGGACCTCGCTGCGGTTCATCCGTTTGAGCGTGACTTGTTGGAGTTCTTCACTGGACCAAGGAAGGATCTGCGAGACAAGCTGGCCGACAGTAAGTCGTTCAAGGGTCTTGAAGAGAACTTCACCGCGGCCGTGCGCGACTTCAAAGCCAACTGGTCACCGCCGGGCGAGGGCGCCTAGGGAACCAAACGGAGGAGCTTTGAGCCCCGGTTGACCAATCGCATCGACGAACCGGCCAAGACAATCCGGCGTACTCCACTTGGTCGCCCGATCCTTGACCTCAAGCAGTCGATGGGAATGATCGAAGGAGATCGGTGATTTGCCGATTCTCGTGCGGTCGTCGGGCCGATAGATTCTCGGCGAGGCCAGCAGACGATGAGCCACGATATCCATCTTTCAGCAGCGCTCGGTGCGGTTCGTGACGCATGCCGGGTGGCCCGCGCGATCCAGCAGGACCTGGCGCAGGTTCGTGAAATCACCAAGGATGATCGAAGCCCCGTCACCGTCGCCGACTTCGCGGTTCAAGCGATCGTGGCGATGGCGATCCATAGCATAGGCCAAGAGACGCGGATCGTGGGCGAGGAGCATACCGGCGAACTGCGCCGCGATGAACATGCAGCCGTGCTCGACGCCGTAGTGGCAGCGGTCCACACCTATCGACCGGACGTCTCGGCGGACGAAGTGCTCGACGCGATCGATACCGGCAATCACGACCCCGATGGAATCGGGGACGCCTACTGGGCGCTCGATCCTATCGACGGGACGAAGGGGTTTTTGCGCGGGCAACAATATGCGATCGCCCTGGCCCGTATCGAGAATGGTCGCGTTGTGCTGGGCGTAATGGGATGTCCAAATCTACCGGCTGATTCTTCGCGGCCGCTCGATAAGCCGGATGCGCACGGCACGATCTACGGCGCCGTACATCAGGGCGGGGCATGGGAGCTTCCCGCGGACGACCCGAGCGCACAGCGCAAGCCCATCGCGGCCGCAACTGAACCGACAGGTGATGGACTGCGCGTTTGTGAGTCGGTGGAGAAGGCGCACTCTAAACGCAGTGATGCGGCGCGAATCGTCGAGGCCCTCGGCGGTCCGGCGCAACCCGTGCGGCTGGATAGTCAATGCAAGTACGCGGTAGTGGCGCGCGGCCAAGCCGACGCCTATCTGCGGATGCCGGCGAGCAAGACGTACGTCGAGAAGATCTGGGATCACGCCGCGGGCAGTATCATCGCCACCGAGGCGGGTGCGGTTGTCACGGACATCACAGGCGCAGCGTTGGACTTCACGCACGGACGGCAGCTGGAGACGAATCGCGGCGTCGTCTGCGCTGTGTCGCACGTACACGGACGGATCATCGAGGCGATCGAAAGACTTGGAATTGGCGCGACGGTATAGGCGCAGGCGCAGGCCGCCGAGGGCGCATCGATCATCATGACGTTTGCACCTGAAGCATGGTTCACGATCGTCATCATCGGATTGGTCATCGCGGCGCTGATGACGAATCGAATCAGCGTCGACGTCGCGATGGTCGGCGGGCTGACCTTGTTGATGGTCGGCGACTTTATCTTCGGCGAGGTGCTGGGGATGGACGGCGTGCTCTCCGTGCCGGACGCCATTGCCGGGTTCGCTCACCAGGCGATCATGATGATCGGCGCATTGTTCGTGGTCGCAGCTGGACTTCAGGAAACCGGGGGCATGCAAGTCATTGCCCAGCGCCTGCTCGGCCGGCCCAAGACGATTCTCGGCGCGCAGCTTCGCCTCATGGCGCCGGTGGCGCTGTTGAGCGGGTTTATGAATAACACGCCGATCGTGGCGATGTATCTCCCCATCGTCAGCGATTGGGCGAAGAAACTGCGCATCAGTCCCTCCAAGCTGTTCATGCCGCTGAGCTTTGCGGCGATCCTGGGCGGGAAGCTGACCTACATCGGCACGGCGTCCAATATCGTCGTGATGGGATTGTTCATTCGTTTTCTCGCTGACCCGCAAGAGCGGCAATGGCTCGACGCCCTTGGCGTGACCGAGCCTTCTTCCACCGTGCAATTCTGGGGCATCGCCGCGATCGGTGTGCCGACCGCGGTGGCGGGGATTGTGTTCATCGCGCTGACCTCGAAGTGGCTCCTGCCGCAGCGCAAACCGGCCGAGCCCGTCACGCTCGACGCCCGCAAGTACGAAGTCGAAATGATTGTCAAACCCGACTCCGCCATTGTGGGAAAGACCATCGAGGCGGCCGGGCTTCGTCATCTTCCGGGGTTGTTCCTCACGCAGATCGAGCGAGCGGGAACGGTTCTCTGGGCGGTCTCCCCGAACCAGCGCATCGAGGCGGACGATCGCCTCGCGTTCGTCGGCGTTCTCGAATCGGTCGTCGATCTGCGGAAGATTCGCGGCCTCGTCCCCGCCACGGACCAAGTGCAGAAGCTCGCCATCGGCAGCCAACCACGGATGTTCGTCGAAGCGGTCGTGTCGCACAATTCGCCGCTGGTGGGTCGAACGGTGCGTAAATCCAAGTTCCGCGGCCGATACAACGCCGCGATCATTGCGGTCCACCGTAACGGCGAACACATCAACGCCAAGATCGGCGACATCGTTCTCAAGCCGGGCGACACGCTCCTGCTGGACACCCATGCCGGGTTTGTCGACGCCTACCGCAACAGCGACGACTTCTATTTGGTGTCCACGGTCGAGGACTCGCGACCGGTTCGACATGAACGGGCGTGGCTGGCGCTGGGCATCCTCGCGGCGCTGATCGTCATGCTGACCGTCACGCCGATCTCGCCCGTCATCGCCGCTTTTTTGTGCGCCATGGCCATGATCACGACGCGATGCGTCACGGGCACCGTGGCTCGAGCCGCTATCAACTGGCAGGTGCTGATCGTGATCGGCTGCGCGCTGGGGATGGGCGTTGCCCTGCAACAAACCGGCGCAGCGGATGTCATCACCCACATGATCCTCGATCTGTGCGCTCGGATCGGCGTGAGCCAGAACCCGCATGCGATGCTGTTCGCGATGTTCATGCTCGCCGCCGTTTTCGCGCAGTTGATCACGAACTACGGCGCTGCGGTGCTGATGTTCCCGATCATGATGGCCACGGCGCGTGATCTCGGCGTGCGGCCGGAGCCGTTCGTCTTTTGTCTCATGGCTGCGGCCGGCTCGAGCTTCATGTCGCCCGTCGCCTACCAGACCAACTTGATGGTCTATGGGCCCGGCCGGTACCGATTCATGGACTACGTGAAGCTGGGCACGCCGCTCACCTTGATCGTGGCGGTGATCGCATGCACGGTCGCGCCGCTGTTCTTCCCGTTTTGATTCCACTGGGCCGTAACACAGCAGTTGCCCGTTGATCCGTACGACGCTCAAGATGGTTGCCACAGGTTTGGTCGCGCTGGCGATGCTCGTGCTGATCGCCTGGCTGACCGGACGAATCGTCTCTGATCGCTACGACTGGTCGCAGTGGCTGCTGTGGATCCCCACGCCGGGGGCGATCCTTGTCGCGCTGCTCGGTTTTCTCGGCGCGTTGAGGCCGGCCGACAAACCGCATCGGCGCAGACGCCGACTGCTCGTCTGGGGGATCACCGCCTTGGCGCTCGTCGGCTACTTCACGCTACACGAGCACCGAATCCTCCATCGCTCGCCATCGCTGACAGCCGGCGTGCGCATCGCGTACTGGAACCCAAATGCCGGCGCCCTCCACGACAACGCCGAGGCCCGCAACGCAATTTTCATCGACCTCGATGCCGATCTAACGATCCTCGCCAATGCCCGCGGCCTCAAAGAGTACGACCCGTTGACCGACACGCTCGGCCCCAAGGGAAAGGCGTTTCGCGTTCGGCCGTTCCTCTTCTTCACCCG
>JACZXL010000055.1 GCA_022571635.1 Planctomycetota bacterium | reverse complement strand
CGGGATGACGATGGGGGGATCGACCGCGGGGCAGTGTGGGTACTGTTCCTCGACGGCATTTGTCTGTGGGATCTCGACGCCAGCGGCGACGTCGGCGTTAAGGATCTGCTCATCTTGCTGGGGGAATGGGGGCCGTGCCCGAAGCAGGGAGATTGTCCCGCCGACTTCGACAACAGCGGCGACGTTGGCGTGAAGGACCTGCTCACCTTGCTGGGCGTTTGGGGCCCCTGCCCGTAAACGGGTAACCGACCCTCGCTGAGTTGTCACAACC
Organism: Planctomycetota bacterium; assembly: GCA_022571635.1. GTDB lineage: Bacteria > Planctomycetota > Phycisphaerae > Phycisphaerales > SM1A02 > JADFNO01. The sequence continues at coordinate 14,804 of JACZXL010000055.1, read as the reverse complement.
ATCACACCCCCGGCCGTCATCGACCGGGGGGTTTTTGCTTCGCTCGATGGCAACGGCACCGTCAGCGCATCCGACCTCCTCGCCCTCCTCGCCAACTTGGGGCCGGGTCCTTAGATGCGCTGTTGACGGGCCGCGCGGGATGGTCAGTTGTCCTGCTCGTTCGAGTTCACTTCATCGGGTAGCTTTGCGCGCCACTGGGCCGCCATGTCCGGCTTGTCCCAGGCGTCGTACAGCTCGACAAGGACCCCGATCACGTCGGCCGTTCGGTCCTCGATCGCGAGGAGCATCGTTTCGGCGTCCTCGTACCGGCGCAGCTTCGAAAGGCACTCGGCGTGGTGCAGGACGATCTCCGGGTTCGGTCGCCCGAGGAGCGACTCCGGGTCGCCGCGGTAGGCCGACTCGATCTCCTCGAAGAGGGCCAGTGCCTCATCGAGCCAACCGAGGTCGCGCTGGGCGCACGCGAGGGTGTCGATCGCGTTCACCATGCTCTGGTCCGGGATCGCACCCGCGCGCCGGTAACCGGCGACCGCCTTGAGCGCCAGCGTCTCGGCCGCTTCGTACCATCCCTGTTCCCAGAGCGACCACGCCACCCTGTTCAGCACGTTGCGCTCCCTCGAATCGTCAGGGCTCAGCTCGTCCCGGGCGATTCGAAACGCTTGGCGCGCGCGTTCATCCGCCTCGTCGCTCTTTCCGCTCATCCTGAGAACGACGCTGAATCGAGCCTGTTCCTGGGACCAGTACCAGCTCGGCACGGGCGTCTGTTCGACGATTTGCTCCAGGAGACGGTACTGTTCTTCGGCCTCGCCGAGCTGGCCGGCACGGTACAGGGCTTGGGCGAGCCAACCGACTTGCGCGGCGGTCGCCGTGTTGTAGAGGCCGTTCGACGCAACGTAGTTCTCGACGACCCGTCGCCGGAGATTGGCCGCCTCGGCGTAACGGCCTCGCCGAGACTCCATGTTGGCCAATGCCTTCAGCCCGTCGGAACCGATCGGAGTCTTCTCGCCCATATACGCGACGAACGACTCGTGCGCCAGCTGGAAGTAGCGCGCCGCCTCGTCCCACCGCCCGCGCCGGGCGGCGACGGAACCATGAGTCCAGCCGAGGTAGCCCCTGATCGGGTGCCAGCCGTTCGCCGTCTCCTGCAGCTCCTGCTCCGCGGCATCGAGCCATCGTTGGGCTTCGTCGAGCCGGCCGAGCCCGCAGAGCGCGTTTCCGAGATAGGCTTTGGCGACGAAACCGGCGAAGTCGAGCGACCGCTCGCTGGACTCCAAGATCTGAAGCATCCGGCGGCTGACATCCGCGGCCTCTGCGTGCCGCCCTTCGTTCCTCAGGATGCTCGCCAGGACGGTCATGGCGCGCAGGGTTCGCTCATCGGGCGGCTCAGACATCTTTGCATACTCGGCCAGCGCTTCTCGCACGAGCTGCTCGCCCCGCGGCCGCTGATCGAAGAATAACATGAGTGTTGTGGCCAGGGCCACCTTGCACTCAAGCGTGTCCGGGTGCTCATCGCCGTACAGTTGCCGCCGCATCTGGAGCGCCCGTTCCAGATGTCTCTTGCTGTCGACGAGGTTCCCGCTCGCGAAGAGGCCCATCCCGCCCCGGTACCGGAAGGTCGCTTCGAGCGCCTGGTCGGAGATCGGCTTCGGTGTCCCATCGAGCCGATCGAGGGCTTCGGTGAGCACATCGATGAGCTTCACGTTGAGCCCGATGTCGGCCGGGGTGACCGCGCGATTCTTGCTGCTGAGGAGGTACGTTCGAAGCAGAAGCGACTCGAGGAAGTCGTTGTTCTGCGCTGCCTGCGCTGCCTCGCGACTGATGCGGACCGCCTGCGTTGAGATCACCACGAGCGCGACGACGAGGATCCCCATGGCCCCGGCAACACCGCCGACGAGCCCTCGGTTCCTACGCGCGAACGTCCGCACGCGATACACGGCGCTCGGCGGACGCGCCTCGATCGCTTCCCCCCGCAGGTAGCGGCCGATGTCCTGCGCCAGGTCCGCCGCCGACTGGTAGCGGCGATCACGGTCCTTCTCCAGCGCCTTGAGCACGATCGTCTCCACGTCACCCCGCAGCGTCCGGTTCACAGTGCTCAGCTTCGCCGGCGCCTCCTCCCGGATCACCCTCGCCGCCTCGGAGAACGGCACGCGCGTTACGTCGTACGGCATCTGCCCGCACAGGACCTCGTACAGCACCACGCCCAGCGCGTATACGTCGCTCCGCGTATCCAGATCGTCCGGGTCGCCCTCGCACTGCTCGGGGCTCATGTACTGCAACGTGCCGATGAGCTGACCGATCTCGGCGTGCAGCGTCGTCACCGCCAGGTCCGAGTCGGTCGCCCGGGCCACGCCGAAGTCGATGATCTTCGGCTCGCCCGACGAATCGACGAGGATGTTGCTCGGCTTGAGGTCCCGGTGAATGATCCCCCTCTGGTGACCGTGGTGGACGGCCTCGCACACCTTGGCGAACAGGCTCAGCCGTTGGCGCGTCCTCAGCTTCTTCGCCTCGACGAATACCGTGATCGGCGTGGTGTCCGGCAGGTACTCCATCGCGAAGTAGGGCACGCCGCCGCTGCCGTCGTCGTGCGAACCGGCCTCGAAGACCTGTGCGATGTTCGGATGGTGCAGCCGGCCGAGGACCTGCGCCTCGAACTGGAAACGGCGCAGGGCCGACCGTGAGGCGATGCCCGGTCGCATCAGCTTCAGCGCCACCTCGCGCCGCGGCTCGTCCTGCGTGGCGACGTACACGCTGCCCATACCGCCGGAGGCGAGGAGCCGATCGATGGTAAAGTTCCCGACGCGGCGGCCGATCATCTGATCGCCGTTCTCGGACTCCTGGGGCTCGAGCACGCCGGGCTCGCCGTCGTGAGCTTCGATCAGCTCGAGCACACGACTCCGCAGCGCGACATCGTCGCCGCAGGCTTCGTCGACGAACGCCGCGCGATCATCGCCTGCGCGCTTCAGCGCATCGATGAGAATCTCCTCGAGTTGGTCGTTGGCGAGTTCGCTCATTTCACGATCCAGTGCGCGCGGGGGGGGCGGGGCGGTCACTGGTCAGTGCGACGGACGCCGGAGGAGCGCCTCATCTCGTCCCGCAGCCAGGCCCGGGCGAAGGTCCAATGGCGGGCGACGGTCGCCCGCGAGATGCCCAGAAGATCGGCCGTCTGCTCCATCGAAAGGCCCGCGAAGTAGCGCAGCTTGGCGACGCTGCTCCGCTGCGGATCCTCGGCCTCGAACTTCCGCAGCGCCTCGTCGAGCGCCAGGATCTCGTCGTCCACCAAACAATCGCCGGGCGACGCCACATCCACGTCCGCCAGTTCGCTTCGCTGGCGACCGCCGCCGTGCCTGATCCGCTGACCCTTTCGCGCCCGCTCCACGAGGATGCGGCGCATGGCCTCGGCCGCGGCCCCGAAGAAATGGCCACGGCTGTTCCAGTGGATGGGGCCCTCACCGACCAGCCGCAGGAACGCCTCGTGAACGAGGGCGGTCGGCTGTAGCGTCAACCCCGGCGGCTCGTGGCTCATCCGGCCATGGGCGAGTGTGCGCAGCTCCTCGTACACCAGCGGAAGCAGCTTCGCGGCCGCGTGCGGATCGCCCTCACCGAGATCGACGAGGATCTGCGTCACCCGGGTTGGCGGTGGGTCGGTCATCTGCGCGTCCACTTTCCAGAGGCATCTAAAGATTCCGTGAGGCGCGGCCGGTGGCATTGTCGCACTGTGCTGTAGGCGGGGCAAGAGCGTCGCCCGAGATTGGATTCGGACGGCCTGGGAGGCATCACCATGTCGCACAGGGGCTATGGACCTGAGGCAGGCACCACTGTGCGGCTACTACGACAGAAGGAGACCCAATGATGTACGCATACTCAGTTACAACGAAACGATCACTCGTCGTCGCTATAGCCGCGCTGGCCGTGGTCTTGAGCGGACAGCGCGCCCAGGCCCAGCCGTCCTCGGCCGGCGCTGGCGGGCCCGGCACCGTCTTGTCACACCAGAAGATCAGCTCCACCCAAGGCGGGGGACCCCTGCTGGGTAATGGCGATGCCTTCGGCCGCTCGGCGACCTCGCTGGGCGATCTCGACGGCAACGGTCCCAGCGTGCTCGCCCTGGCCGTGGGTGCCTGGCGAGACGACGACGGGGGCACGGACCGCGGCGCGGTGTGGATTCTGTTCCTCAACGACGACGGAACGGTCAAGTCGGATCAGACGCAAAAGATCAGCGACACCGAAGGCGGCTTCAAAGGCATCCTGGATAATGTCGATCTCTTCGGCATTTCGGTGGCCTCGTTGGGGGACCTCGACGGCGACGGTCCTAGCGTGCTCGCCCTGGCTGTGGGGGCAGGCCCCGATGACGACGGGGGCTTCGGCCACGGTGCGGTGTGGATTCTCTTCCTCAACCCCGACGGAACGGTGAACTCCCACCAGAAGATCAGCGACACCGAGGGCGGCTTCACGGGCATCCTGGATGACAGGGATGCCTTCGGCATCTCGGTAGCTGCGATGGGTGATCTCGACGGCGACGGCGTGGGCGACCTGGCCGTGGGAGCTTGGCGAGACGACGACGGGGGCACGCCACCTGACGCTGACCGTGGCGCGGTGTGGATCCTGTTCCTGAACACTGACGGCACCGTGAAGTCCCACCAGAAGATCAGCGACACCGAGGGCGGCTTCACCGGCATCCTGGAGGATGACGATGCCTTCGGCGTTTCGGTGGGCTCGCTGGGCGATCTCGACGGCGACGGCGTCGGCGACTTGGCCGTGGGGGCAGCCGGTGTTGACGGGAGCAACGCCAGAGGTGCGGCCTGGATTCTATTCCTCAATACCGACGGGACGGTCAAGTCCCACCAGAAGATCAGCAACCCCGAAGACGGTGGGGCGGGTTTTGACGATCGGTTCGGTAGCTCGGTGGGCTCGCTGAGTGATCTGGATGGCGACGGCGTGGGCGACCTGGCCGTAGGGGCATTCCACGATGACGACGGGGGCGTCAACCGCGGCGCGGTGTGGGTGTTCTTGTCCGGCGGAGCGGTCCAGAAGATCAGCGACACCGAAGGTGGCTTCACCGGCACACTGGATAATAGCGATCAGTTCGGCATCGCGGCAGCCTCGGTCGGGGACCTCAACGGCGACGGCGTCGGCGACCTCGTTGTGGGGGCCCAGTTCGATGACGACGGGGGCTCCGGCCGCGGCGCGGTGTGGATTCTGTTCCTCGACGGCACCCCCGGAAATTGTCTGTGGGATCTCGACGCCAGCGGCAGCGTCGGCGTTAAGGATCTGCTCTTCTTGCTCGGCGCCTGGGGCGACTGCCCGCCGAAGGGAGATTGCCCCGCCGACTTCGACAACACCGGCGCCGTCGACGTGAAGGATCTGCTCGTCTTGCTGGGCAATTGGGGGCCGTGTCCATGAAGAAGGCACCAAGGCACCAAGGCATCAAGGCATCGAGGGGGGAGAGGAAGGCATCAAGGCATCGAGGCATCGAGGCATCGAGGAGGAGAAGAAGGCTTAAGGCTTGAGGTCTCCGTCTCCTAACCCTGACTCCTTCTTGTCGCCTCTGTGTCCTCTGTGTCTCAGTGGTGAGTCTTCTTTCTGAAGATGGCCCCGATGGAATCGGGACCCCGATAGAATCGGGACGCAGAGCCGCAAGTGGAATCGGGATCTCCGCTACGCTTCGACATCAGGAAGAAGGCCTCGAGGCACCGAGGGGGAGAAGAAGGCACTGGGCATTGGGCACTAGGCATTAGGGAAGAGCTCGATCGCCCTGTTTCGCTGGCGGGCTTGACCCGCCGGGGGTGCAGAAGACCCTCACCCTAACCCTCTCCCGAAGGGAGAGGGGATGAGGACGCCGGGGGTCGGCGGTGACTTGGGACCCGGAACTGGCTCTGGGCATAGGGCGGGCGAATATGAGGCCGAATGGGGAACCGGGGGGTGGGGTCGGGCGTCAAACCACACTGATACGCATTTCTCTCTCACCGCAACAGGCGCTGAAGCCGGCTCGAACCGGAACGATCTGCCGCGGGTCAAGGACTGAATCCAACCTGCGGATGCTGATCGGCGAGCTCGACGATCTCAAGTAACGGCATCACGGCTGTGGTGAAGCATTTCAGTCCGTCGCTGGACAAGGAGTGAACCAATGGTCTATAGGACGGTGATTGCGGCCGCTTCGGTGTTCGTCGGTGCCGGCATCCTGTGCGGGTGTCGGGAGGAATCAATGCCCCCGCGTCCGGCACCGCCGACGCAGACGCCGGCGCCTGGTCCCGGGACGGGTGGCGGACTCCTCCCCGGACCGGATCCGGCCGGCTCCGGCGAGAGCGACAGGCCGGGTGACGGCTTGGCCGATCGGCCCGGTGACGCGCGATCGGGGTAGTTTGCCGCCCCAGGCTGGGCCCCGTCGTGGCCCGGGCGGATCGGATATAGTGATGGCTGGTCGTTCTCGAAGCGGCCACGTTTATGGAAGGAAGCCGACTATGAAGCAGGTAACGACGCTTATCATTGCTACGCTCGTCGTGGGTACGGTGCTGATGGGCTGTGATAGCAAGCCAACCCCGCAGACCGCTGAGGAGCGGGCGATGTCTGAAGGACGGCGTGAGGTGGGCGACCCGGTAGCCCCGCCTGGTCCGCCGGACGCGAGCATGATTCCAGACCAGACCCAAACCAAGCCGCCTGACGATTAAAAGGTGGGCGGACTGTCCCACCAGCAAGGTCGAGCCACGAGCCAGCCTGGTGCTGTGGCTGTGGTTGAGAAACGGCCAGGCGACAACCCCCTGCCACAGGTGGTATGGGACCGCGTTGTGGTGGTTTGGCGGCGGCCTGCCCTGGCGAATCGAAAAACCGCCGACAGGACGATGTCCTATCGGCGGCGGGTGGATGGCTTGTAAGTCGCGCTGCCACAGGGGGCTGCGCGAGCGCGGTTGCAGTATCTACTATGACCACTGAGGACAGCCCTCGCAACCAATTTCTACTCGGTTTGCGGAAGAAATCGTATTGGGACACCAGTCTGCCCAGCTTGCCGGGCTTCGCCTGTCCAGGCTGGTCGTTCTGGTCAGGGGCCGATCTGGGCCAGCCCGGGGGGCCAGCCTCACGCTGAGCTGGTCATCAGGTCGCAAAGCACCGCTAATCCTTCGGCCAGGGTCTGATCATTCACAGCGTAACTCAGGCGCAGGTGGGTATCGCGGCGGCTGAAAACACACCCGGGGATGAGCAGGACGTTGCGCTCGATCGCCCGCTCAACGAACGCGGTGGCGGACCCGGCCGCCGTCGCGGGGACCTTGATAAAGGCGTAGAACGCCCCGCCGGGATGCACCACTTCCGCCACGCCCCCGAAGGCCTGCTCGACCATGTCTCGCTTGCGTTGATAAGCGCGGACGTGCGGGGAGACGTCGAGGTCGTAGGCGCCGATCACCCCGGCCTGGGCCATGGACGGCGCACAAACGAACGTGTACTGCTGGAGCTTGGCCATCTGCTCGATGATGGTCTTGGGACCGGCGGCGTAGCCCAACCGCCAGCCCGTACAGCCATACGTCTTGCCGTACCCGCGGATAAGCAGCACGTTGTGCGAGGTCCGGGCCGGGCTTGGGCACCGGCCGTCCTCACGCGCATCTTCGTAGGTGAACTCGTCATAGATCTCGTCGGAGACGAGCAGCACCCCTTTTCGTTCGCACAGTTCCGTTAGGTCGCGAAGCTCATCCCCGGTCAAGACGACGCCGCTGGGGTTGCTCGGCGAGTTCACCAGCACCAGCTTGGTGCGCTCGGTGATCAGCGGCTCGACACGATCGGCTGTGAAACGAAAATCGGGATAGGTATCGCAATACTTGACCGTCGCTCCGGCCAAGGTCGCCAAGGCCGGATAGACGACGAAGTATGGGTCGGGAATGATGACTTCATCGCCCGGGTCGAGGATCGCCAAGAATGCAAGCAGCAGCGCGCCGTTGGTCCCGGAGGTGACAAGGAGGCCCAACTCGTCGGACGGCGCTTGCCAGCTGAGGTCCTCCTGGAGGCGAGCGGTAATGGCGTCGCGCAGCCCCTGAACGCCCTGGGTCAGGGTGTAGGCGTTGCGGTCGGCGCGGATGGCCTCGATCGCGGCTTCTTTGAGCGGCTCAGGAACCGGGAAGTCCGGCTGTCCGATCGAGAAGTTGATGGGATTGGCCAGCGTCGCGCCGAGTTCGAATACTCGCCGAATGCCCGAGACGTCGATCGCTTGGGCGCGGGCGCTGATGATGTCGTCGTATTGAATCACACAAGTCGCCACGAGCAGGTCCCTGCCACTGCGCAATCCTGAGCGCACCAACGTAGCCGGTTCCCGCTAGATGGCAGTGTAGGGGTCGCCGGCCACTCTTGCCGGGAAGCCGGTGTTTCACGCAAGGCGATGGAAGCGGTTGCGTCGTCGATTCGGAGGAGGCGGTTGCGTCGCCGGTCGCTGCCTGGGCGTCTCTGTCGTCCTCGGTCGGTTCGGTATGCTGGCGGCATGACGGTGAGACGTAGGCCCCGCATAGAGATTCCTTACACAGCATCGGCTGGGGGCGTCCGGTCAAGCACAATAGTTGCGAGCTTGTCGGCGATGATCTGCGCTACCTCGACTGTTCGATCACTGCTGTAGTTTGCCGAGTTGAGTTCAGGGACAAGCACGTGTGACGGGTCGTTCTCCGTCACAGATATGGTCAGGCCCAAAGCCCTCAAGTCACTAACTCGGACCTCCGCCACATGATACGGATATTTGGACCTCCCAACCGCGACATCTTCGGGTGTCTTGTATCGCGCCCGCTCAAATGACAAACCGTCCGTATCAGCGGTTGGGTGCGGCCTGAACGCGTCGGCAGTTGGGTTTGGAGACACTCGCCTGTCAAACCAGCCGAAGGGGACACGACGGTAGAGGATTTCTTCGTTGCCTACGTGGTCGACCGGGTCCGCCATGTGCCCCAATATCCCACCGGCACGTGCTGACAGTCAAGCCGCAGCTACGGCATGACCCTAAGTTCGGCCTCGATCGCGGCCAGATCCATCGCCCCTCGCTCAATCAGGTGTGCATCGAAAAACACGATGAACTCGGCCGCACCGTCTGGCCCAATCTCTGTCCGCCGAAGCTGCGGGCCTGCCCTGTGCTCAAAGGCGACGCCGCCATTTACAGTCGGCACGATGCGCAGCGGGGCCTCACTGCCGCGGTCCCTCATCCAACGCCCGACAAGGAGTGCACCATCGATGGCCTCTTCGCTGGGAGCTTCAACATAGTCGTCAGCCAAATCATCACGACAACTGGCCCACGAGCGCAGAGTATTGAGGTACGGACGCCAGCGTTCGCGTAGTCGTGCCTCCTCGTCCTCCCAGCCGAGGGGAGCCGGTGTTGTTCCAGAGCGCACGACCCGAATTGCCTCCCAGACTTCAGTGGCTGCGGTGCTCGCCGTAGCAATCGTCATCAATGCCTCCCTACCCTTACCCAGTGGCGCTGCGCTTCGTCAGAAGTTATTGCCGCAAAGGTCTCTACGATCGTCTCGTGGCCAAGGTTTAGCCCATTGTCGAGATCGAGACCAGGCGTAGCGGTTATCGGTCCCCGAGCCGTCAATTCTAGCACCAACAGCTCGCTTTCGTCCTCCCCCTCCCCCTCCCCCTTCCGCTTCCCGTGCCGCAATGAAATGTGCAGCCGCCCTCGCTCTGGCTCCAACTCGAAGCGCCATTCTCCAGCAATGGTCTCCAAGCGACGGCTGGGAATTACGCCTATCGGGCCGAGCAGCCCTGGCAGCACACCAGCCCAGTCATCCGGGTGCTGCCATACCGGTTCTTTCTCGATGTGATTCACATACGTCACTTCCCACTGGTTCGGACGCATTTCGCCTATATCTTGCTCCTGGACAAACCTCTGGAATCGCTCGAACATACTGTCAAATTCGGACCGTACCGTAGCATAACGGGGGTACTCGTTAGCTTCGTGCTGTTTTCTCCAGTTGTAGTGAAACCGGCCGTTCTGCACCTGAACCATCCGGTCGTCGACCGCGTTCTTGATCTGAAGCCGCATGGTAGTTTCAGTTCCTACCTTGATCTGGAGCCCTTTCTTGGCGAACTTGTGCTCTTCGCCAAACCTTTCAGAGACGGGTGGCAGCGGCGGCACTTCGCTTACCAACGGCCAATGCTCCACCCCAAGCGTCTGCCAGAATAGGACAAGATGGGAATTCTGCAGATTTGGAAGTGGGTCGAAATGGACGCCAAGGACACTCTCGACAACCGGGGGTCGCTCGAAGTACGGCAGACCCGCCGCCACAGCAGCGACGTTAGCTTGCTTGGCACGTGTCTTCGCATCGTTTCCACTATCATTGACCACAGCTTCACTTCCTGCCTTGCCGAGCCCGTAACCCCCTGAAACGATAACAGTACATCTTGGGTTCCTTCAAGTGGCACCTCCAAGCGGAGTCCGGCCGACATGACGGGCCGAATCCAGGGTAGCGATCCTGAGGGCGTCGATCCAGACGACCGACCAATCGGTGGCTGGTGCCCTTGGGTGGTGACGTGGTGGGGGGTCTGGAGGCGACTAACTCGTCGAAGAAGACGAGGCGGCTGAGTCGCCGGCGACCTCCTCGGTCGTTGCGGTCACTTCCTCGGTCTGCTCTTCGGCGGCCTTCTTCTTCTTGCCCGTGGACACCGCGCGGTTGGCGACCTTGGGCAGGTTCAGCGGTGAATCGTCATCCATGCGAAACCGATCCTGCTCCATCAGGCGGGCGATCCGCTCCGCCCGGGTGAGGACATTGCGGTGCTCGTTCAGGGCGCCCGGCTGGGTTTTCAGACTCCGGTGCATACTCATTGCGTCGATCCCTCCTGGCCGCGGCTGGCCTCAGCCATCGTATCGGTCAGGATAATAGCTCAGATCGTCCCGGGGGTTGATCCGCAGCTTCCACTTTTGGGTGACCGCCTTGATGCGGCGTTCCAGAGCGCGGATCTGCTCGGTCTCTCGCGCACCTTTGCGATACCCCGGCAGAAAGATCACCTGATATTGGTCAATATTCTTGGCTTTGACGACGTAGGCTTCAAGCGATTCCTTCCGGCAGAACTTCGCGAGCTTGACGGCGTTTTCGAAGTGGGTGTGGATGAGGATGAAATAGTTCAGCCCGATCTCGCGCGGGTTGGAGGGGACGGGCCCCCACGGATCGGCGTTCGTGACCATGGAGCCGGTACTCGAACGCCGAACGGGCCCGTAGGTTGCGGAGCGTGGCGATCCGCCGCCCACCCTGGCATCTGTGGCCATGGGGTCCTGCGCGATCTGGGCGCTGGGGATGCCGTCGGTTCGGCCCGCGAGGTCGCCGAACTGGAGCTCGGTCGCTCGCTCGCCGTGCTGGTAGCCGAACATATAAGCGGACACGGCCAGGAGTATCAGCCCGGCGGCGGCCAGGAAGAGGTAGCCGATGGGCAGGCGGATGGTCCGGCCGGGACTGAACCACCCGATCGACTCGCCGGTCGTGGGCGCTGCCGCCGTGACCGGCTTGGGATCCGCGGTTAGCGGGGCCGCTCGGCTGCCCTGGCGGGCTTGGATCAGCTCATACAGGGCGGGGTTGGTCCGTCTCTTGGCCATGTGCAGGATCGTATCCGGCGTTTCACGGGTCCGCTGCAAGCGCCGCGCCACATCCCAGAACGCTGGCGATAGCGCTGGTGTCGGTGTGGCTCAAGCTCACATGCCACTGCACGATACCAAGATCATCGGCAATCTCGGCACAGCGACCGGTCAAAACGAGGCTCGGTCGGCCGGACGGCTCGCGGCGAACTTCGATATCCCGCCAGGCGATCCCGTCCCGCCACCCCGTTCCGAGGGCCTTGAGGACGGCTTCCTTGCAGGCGAAACGGACCGCGTAGCGCTCCGCCCGTCGCCGCTGGGCCGACTCAGCGTAGCCCGCTTCGGCCTCGGTGAAGCAGCGGGTCACGAAACGCTCGCCGTGCGCCTCCAGCATGCTCGCGATCCGCGCCACCTCGACAATGTCGATGCCGTGGCCGATGATTCTCATGCCGTGCATCCTACCGTCCCCCGGCCAAACCCACCGTTGGCAGTTCCACCCAACCATGTCCGCAGAAGAACATCAAGACAAAGCGACCGCCTTCGCCCGCAACAACCCGGTTCGTTGCGCGGTGTTGACGGTGTCCGACACGCGGACGGCCCAGACCGACCGAAGCGGCCCGCTGATCCGGCGGCTGCTCACGGAGGCGGGACACACGATCGTTCATCACAGCATCGTGCCGGATGAGCCCCCCGCCATCGCCCACCAGATCGACACGTGGCTGGCCGATACTCGCGTGCAGGTCATCCTGACCACGGGCGGGACCGGCATCGCCCCCCGTGACACCACCATCGAGGTGGTCCGTCGCCTGCTGACGGTGGAAATCGAAGGGTTCGGCGAGCTGTTTCGGATGCTCAGTTACCGCGACATAAAGGCCGCGGCCATGTTGAGCCGGGCGGTGGCCGGGTTGGTGGCAAAGGAGGCCGAAGCCGGCGGCGACACGTTCATCTTCGCGATGCCCGGGTCGACCAATGCCGTGGAAACCGCCGTGAGCCAACTCATCGTCCCACAACTGGCACACCTCATCTGGCAGCGACGGCCATAACGTACGAAAAGGAGGAATTCTACTTTTCTGAAAATGTAGAGCCCCGTTTTGACTGTCCAAACACCATCAGGGTGCGGCCCTGACAGCGCACACCTATTACCCCGGATTCCCAGATGACCTCGGCCTGAGATCACTTCCCGTTTCGTCGACTTGTCGGCGCGTCGACGACCCGTGGGTAGTAGGCGTACCTATCTCGTTTTCTTATCGGCGTTGTGAATCTGGCCACTACCAAAGACATGTCGGTTCGTCCCGCGCTTCTTGACTCCGGATATCCAATATTCGTTGCCATCCTGCACGCACCGATAGTTACCGTAGATGCCTCCGCCTTTGATGCGCTCGAAGGTTTTTCCCTTGAAGTAGATCGTCTTGCCGGTCTTCGAGAACGATACCTCTCCAATCTCAGCAGGTCCGCGATTCTCCAGGCCGCGCGCACCATCGGTCTTCTGCTCGATATACATGTCGCGTGGCTTGGGCATAACGATTTCCATCAGCGGCGGCGCGAAGCGCCGTGCGTCTGCATCGGCTTGCTAGACCGCCTCGTTACGCAAGGCTGCAACGATCTCATTTGCGATTCCGGTGTCACGCTTGGGATTGGCCTCCACGCCGATCGTGTCTGTTCGGAGCCTCTGGAGGTGGCTTGACAGATAATCAACCGAGCAGCCCTCGGCGACCAGCGACACGATGTGGGGTGCGTGGCTGTTGTATTCGTCAGCTGGCGCCACTTCGCCGGGCTCAACGCCGATCGGATCCCATCGCCTCAAGATCGCCTGCACTACCCGAACTTGCATCATCGCCTCCTTCTTCCGCGCGTTGTTGTCGTCGCTCCTCATGTTATCGCCACTGTCCGTCTAACAAGTATTCGAACTGAATACCGTTCAGCTAAGGCGATGGACCACACTTGACAGAATTCGACATCGCGAGGCGATTGGCATGCTGAACGGAAAAAAAGCAAATCACGCACCAACCTTTCCGGGGCCGGAAGGTCGAAGATCGCCTTCAGCTTCTGACCATTGTACGCGCAAGCCCTTGGCAGCCAGACGCTCGGCCATCTGCCGGCACATTTGGTCGGCTGATCGCCGAAGTGGCCCTGGCGGTTCTTCCTCAGCCGCGACTACCCAGCTAGTCACCCTCGATTCCGGTCAGAAGCAAGCGATAAGGAATTTGGGTTTCCACGGCGCGGCGTTACACTCGCGGTCGGAAAGCTCGGCTGGTATTCAGGCTTGCGGCGCGAGATCGCCGGTCCTGGCGGCGGACCAGGTTCGGGCGGTCTGGGTGAGTCCAGACCAGGGATCGGACCACTGCCGCGCATCGATGACGACGGGGCGGTCATATCCGCCGACCGACAGCGCGACCCGGTAGCTCAGTACGTCGAGTCGACCGCCTTGAGCTTCTCCGATCGGACCGCGCATGCCACTGGCGAGCAGATCGCACAGGCGGGCTGAAACCAATCGATCAGCGTGCTTCGTCACCGCCGCCGCCGGGTCTTCATTGCAACTCAACTGGGCGGCGGGATCGATGCCAATCCCAAGCTGGTCCGCCGTTGCATCAGGGGCGGCATGATCGGCCAGCTCCACTCCCGCCCGCAGCGCCAGCTCAGCAATCGCCTCGATGACCGGCCCGAGTGACTCGTCGTCGAGCGGCCGAGGCAACTCCAGGCTGATCGGGCATCGTTGCAGGTCGCCGGCAAGCTCGACCGCTGCTCGCACAGCTTCCACAGCTCGATCGACATGGGCGGGGTCCAGGAAATGAGCCGGCGGTATCCACAGATCAAGGCCGCTGATTTGCAGCTCGAGTCGTCGCAGCCGCACCAACAGATCCCGGCGAGCGGATCGATCCAGGTCGCGCGGCCGCAGCCCAGATTGTGTCACGCTGAGCTGAACGTCGCGGAACTCCATCGCCGCCAGCCGATCCAGCGCAGCGCGTGGTTGGTCGCCCAACGGGCCTAGCGTGGGGGCCAGAGGCAGTTGCGGGTGAATACCAGCCATCGACTGCATGGGCAAAACGTATCGCAAGCGGCCGGCTGAGCCAACTCAGCGCGTACGATGCACCGATGCTGCTCCCCACGCCGATCGTCGATGTGCAGTTGGTCGATCATCCGGTCGAGGCGGCGCCGGTCGAGCCCTTCCCGCCGTCGGCCGGGGCGGAGTGCGTGTTTCTCGGTCGAACGCGACACGCCGTTCACGCCGAGCATGGTGAGCTGCGCCGCTTGTGTTACGAGGCCTACGTTCCTCTAGCGCAACAACAGC
>JACZXL010000054.1 GCA_022571635.1 Planctomycetota bacterium | reverse complement strand
CATCACGAAATTCGCTTCCGACTTCGGCTGGGCAAGTTCGATGAGGGTCTTGGTTTGAACGCCGGTAAACGTGTTATCCAAGCGTGACCAATGTGTAACGCAATGGATATCGCACCGCACCTCGACCTGCGGGAGTTGCAAGAATTCATCCCAGTTCAACGTGTAAGGATTCTCGCACAGCCCCCACACTCGAAGCTCCCACGTCTCGCGCTGGGTCGCGGGTATCGGGCCAAAGTGAAGCACCGGCCATTTCTTCGTCAACGCCTGCCCCGGCGGGGTGCGCGCCGCGGGATCACCGCGGCCTCGCAACGTGTCGGAGCTGATGATCAACGGCAGCTTGGTTTGCGTGGCAACGTCTGTCATATCTTCGCTCAATCCCACGGATTGCTATCCGTGGGCGTCGGGTGTTGATGCGTTCAGTCTCCTACCGGCTCAAAGCTCGTGCCACTGGTCACATAAAAGTTCACCATCTGTCCTTCAGCAAAGTCCGTCGCGTGTTGTCCATCCGCCACCGTGACCCACATCGGCACCGCAACGTCAACCAACAGCCGGTTCTTCGCTTCGTCAACCGTCAGCACCGCGCCCGACACGATGCGCGGCGCGCCCCACACCGGCTCGACGAATCGACCACCGGCTTGCGCCGTATGCATCCAAAGCGCGGTGGCATGGATACGTCCCTTGATCCGTTTGCCCAGGTGCGAGGCCAACGTGCTTCCGTCGGCTGTGGTGGCAAGACGCAGACGGTACTCCGTACCCGGCACTGCAAGCACGAGATGCTCATCACTCAGCTCTTCGAGTACGCCTCGGGCGATTCCATCAGTTTCAACGTTCGTTGTCACGTCGTTCTGTCCTTACCTGACACGACCGGACTTCGTATGACTTGAACCAGCCGACCTCGATGATAGCACCAACGATCTAACGGTCACGCTTCATCGCAGGTGTCGGAGCATCCGTGGGTTTGGGTTGTTGATCGAGGCGTTTACGGAACACTGCCGCCGCCCGACCGCCAAGATGACGATCAAAGAATGCACCCATTCGGACGAGCAGCTCAGGCTTGCGAAGCGCGTGTCCGGCGCCTTCCACGGCCAGGTACTCCGTCTCGATGCCGGCGGCAATCAGGGCCGCATTGAATAACTGAGCTTGTTCCAGAGGGACAATCTCGTCGGCGGTTCCATGAATGAGCAGGAACGGTGGATCGGCATCATCAATATAGGTCAGCGGACTCGCCTCCTTCGCCCGTCGTTTATACGCCTGCAAATCGTCTCCCAACCACAAAGTCAGGTACTCACGGCGCACCCCATCCTCAAAGCGGGTGAAGTCGATCGGACCTGAGATATCAACCACGCATTGCACCGTCGAGCTTACGCCGCTCGGCTCAAGCTCGCCTTCCAGCGCACCGTCGTTCCCCGATGTTCCAATCAAAGCGCTGAGGTACCCGCCGGCCGAAGGACCGACAATCCCGATCCGCCAGGGATCGATGCCAAGTTCCTTTGCATTGGCGCGCAGAAAGCGGACGGCCGCCTTGCAATCATGCACGGCTGCGGGAAAGCCCGCCGCGCCCGCAAGCCGGTAGTCGATGGTCACCGCAAGGTACCCGCCTTGTGCGAAGGCGATAACGAGCGGAATCCCTGCGTCCTTCGACCCGCCTCTAAAGCCGCCGCCGTGTACGAAGATCACCGCCGGCAACTTCTGATCGGATTGCTTGGGTGATGCTGCATCGAGTTTCAATTCAATCATTTGTCCATCAGCGCCCGGTGCGCGTGAATACACAACGTCGCGCACGAGTTCAATCGAATCGGGAATTTTCGGCTGTGGCGGCGCCTCATCCCGCTGAGGCCGTGGGCGACGTCCTAGGCCCGGCTTCATGGCATTATCCGGTGGATCCGGCGGCCCGTTCTGCCCCCAAGCTGGGTTGGCCATCCATCCAACGGTAACAATCAGTGCAGCCGTGATGCTGTATCGCATCGTTCAACCCTCCATACCACACCGCCGGCTAACCATGTGTTCCGGCTGTCTCCGGTCGCTGAAGCTCCAGGAAGTTTGCCAGTAACGCCGGGCCTTCGTTTGTCAGGAAACTCTCGGGATGAAATTGTACGCCATCCATCGGGCTTTGATCGTTCTGTCCACCAACCCATCGCAGTCCCATCAACTCGTCATCCGCCGTCCACGCGCTGATCTGGAACGCCTCGCCGACGCTCGCTCGATCCACGATCAACGAATGGTATCTCGTGGCGGTAAACGGGTTGGGCAGGCCTTCGAAGATACCCTTTCCATCATGGTGTATCTCAGAGGTCTTGCCGTGCATGAGCACGCTGTGACGCTGCACAACCATGCCGTGGACGTCTGCGATTGCTTGATGACCCAGACATACGCCGAGGATCGGAATCCGCCCGCGAAAGTGTTCGATCAACTCTGGACAAATACCGGTCTCCTTCGGCGTACACGGTCCGGGCGAGAGCAGCAGATGCGTTGGCTTGAGCGCCGCAGCTTCATCCACCGTGATCTTGTCGTTGCGCACAATGCGCAGCTCGATCGTCGGATCGAGTTCGCCGATCCGCTGCACGAGGTTGTAGGTGAACGAGTCGTAGTTGTCGATCAGCAGAAGCATGATGGGCGAGGAAGGAGTTAGGGGTCAGGAGTTAGGAGTTAGGGGTCAGGAGTTAGGAGTTTGGAGTTTGCGAGTCGGGGGATGAAGCCGGACCTGACGAACGAGCGAAGCGAGCGAGGAAGGTCCGGGTAGACGCCACCGACCCAATAGTGTAGTCGCTGAGCTTCGCTCAGTAGCTTCCGTTCGGTTCGCCCGGTACGACCTACGCCAGCGCCTTGCGAACGACCGTCGCGCGGACTTCGCGGAGTCGGTCGGCGGCGAGGTCCGCACCGACGTGGAGCTGGAGATGGGCCGGCTGGATTTGCAGTAGCAGCCGATTGATCAAATCGATATCCACCCCGTCCACTCGGCGCAGATGCACGCCGAGGCGAACTCGGCTCAGCAGCTTCATCGCTTCCTCCGCCCCCAGCAGCCGGGCGTTACGCAGGACGGCCAGGGAGCGGTGCACACGATCATCCAGCAGCGTGGCGTTGCGTTCCACCAACATTCGCCGGGCCTGGTGCTCGTATTCGATGATTTGCGGAAGGATTCGCTCCAGGAACTCCTGGAGAATCTCCTGTTCGCTTCGCCCCAGGGTGACTTGATTGCTGATCTGGTAGAAGTCCCCAGCCGACTCGGACCCTTCCCCGTAGTAGCCGCGGACGGCCAGGTGCAGGTCTTTGGCGGCTCGGCGAACGCGCTCGATCTCGTTACTCAGTTTCAGGGCCGGCAGGTGCATCATCACCGACAGCCGGATGCCCGTGCCGAGGTTGGTGGGACAGGCGGTCAGGTATCCCCATCGAGGCGAAAACGCATAATCGATTTTCGCCTCCAGCGCCTCGTCCACGGCGTCGATCCGCTGGACGAGATCGTCCAGCCGCAGGCCGGGTGCGATCAGCTGCATCCGCAGATGATCTTCCTCGTTGATCATGATGCTGAGGGTTTCGTCGTTCGAGACGGCGACGGCGCGGGGGATGTCGGCCTCGGCCAAGTGTCGCGAGATGAGGTGTCGTTCCACAAGCAGTTGGCGGTCGCGAGCCGTGGCCTCAGCCAGATCGACCCAGATCATCTCCTTCGACAAGTCGCTCTCGAGAACGACTTGCCGTGCCAGTTGGACCAACTCCCGCCGCTGAGCGTCGCTGGCCCGCACTACGAACGGGAATCCGGCAACATTGCGGGCCAGGCGAACCCGGCAGCTCATGACCACGTCGGATTCAGGACCGTCGTTGCTCAACCAGGGACCCTGTGATGCGAATTCCATCGGTGCGTACGCCGTCCATGCTTTACGGTGAGTTCGCCTCGCCTTTGCCTTGATGAACGCCCGGATCACCGCCGGCCGAGGCCGACAGCTCCGTGTCCAGACTGCGCAGACGATCGCGTAGCTTGGCGGCGCGCTCGTACTGCTCCGCCGCCACGGCCTGGTCCAGTTCCTTGGTCAGTTGCCGGATCAGGTGCGTGCGATCGATCGACGACCCGGCGCGACGAGGGGATTTTCCTCGATGGTGCGTTGCTCCGTTTTGGGCGCGCTCGATCAACGGGGCAAGTTGCTTCTCGAATGCTTCATAACAGTCTGGGCACCCCAGCGTTCCGCTCTGGCGAAACTGGCCGAAGCTGATGCCGCAGCTCGCGCACTTCCGCTTCGCGGCCGCGCCGGCCTTGGCGCTGTGCGACATAACAAACTGCGTCAGGAGCTGATTGATCGGCTGGTGCGTGGGCATCGCCACCCCGGCCTCCTGGGCGTGCGCCTCGCACAGATGGATCTCTTTCTTCACGCCGTTCTTCACGGTCACTTCGTGTACTACGGCCGGCTTGTCGCAAAAATCACACTTCATGGCTCATCCTGATCGTAGCCGCGCGGCTCGGGAACGGCCAAACTAATCCACCGCGATCCCCGCAGAATCGTTTGTCTGCGAACCCCGTTCCCTACCCGCGGCGCAGAAGCCGCGCGTTTCGGCCCTGAGACAGCCGGTGGTGAGCCTATCGGACCAATCAAGAATCAAACTTTGGCCGTCTTGGCATCGGCCGGCTGCCGTTGTGACGCCATCGCAGACCGGATGGCCGCAAGCTGACGCAGCATGCTCGGCATCACCTCCAGCGGTTGCATCGTGCTCACATCCGACACCGCCTGATCCGGGTTTGGATGACACTCCAAGAAAACAGCATCAACACCAGCGGCGACCGCGGCCCTGGCCAGGAGCGCGGCGCGCTCGGGTCGGCCGCCGGTTGTCCCCTCACCGGCGCCCGGCAGTTGCGTGGAATGCGTCACGTCGAAGCAAATCGCGGGGCCCAATTCCATCAAGTCACCCAGTCCGACAAAATCGTTCACCAAACGCTGATAGCCGAAGAACGTCCCCCGCTCGGTGAGCATGATTTGCGCGCAACCTGCTTCAGTAAGCTTGGCGACCACGTGCTGCATCTCGCCCGGCGACATGAACTGCCCCTTCTTTACGTTCACCGCCTTGCCGCTTTGCGCGCATTCGAGAAGGAGATCAGTCTGGCGGCACAGGAACGCCGGGACCTGCAACAGATCAACGACCTCGGCCACCGCCTCGACCTGGCCCGGCTCGTGAACATCAGTCGTGACCGGCACGCCGAGCTTCTCCCGCAGCCGAGCGAGTTCGGCGAGGCCGGCCTCAAGACCCGGACCGCGCGCAGATCGAATGCTTGAGCGATTCGCCTTGTCGAAGCTCGCCTTGTACACAAAGCTCAGCTTCAGTTCGGCACACATATCGCGGATGGCCGTTCCGATCAGCTCGTTGGTCTGCGGTTGCTCCAGCACGCACGGCCCGGCGATGACCAGCAACGGCTGGCCCGGTCCCACCGCGATCGTTCCGATGACGCATCTTCTGTGCATGACTAAGAGCCTACCCGCCGATGGCCGGGGTGTGGGCAACATGGACCGATAGCCGACCCGCCCCCCCGGTCAAAAGCACACGCACCGGCACGGCCTGACCGATACAACGCTCGACGACTTTTTTCAATAGAAGGCCGGATAGGGAATGCCGAAGAGGTAAACGTGTGTCACTATTATAGTTGCGATAATCCCTCCCGGGTCGCAACGGAGTAGCTCATGGCGAGAATGCCCCGAGAACCAGAGGCCTTTGGCGAGCAGGTGGCCAGGATCCTCCAGCGCCACTATCCGCAGCGCGCCATCGAGCTGGCTGGGCCGCTGGACCTGATTCTCAACGGCAAGCACCTGGGGCTGGAGAACCTCTATCGCATGGTGCTGCACGAGCCCGATCGGGGCGTGGAGCTCGTGGAGAACTACCTCGACCGGCTGATCGAGGGGGACGCCCTCACCTCGATGCCTCTGCCGCTGTCGGTCGCCAAGCCGCGAATCATGCCGCGCATCCAGCCGCTCAAGATCTTCGATCACCTCGACAAGGAGCGGGTGGCCTACATACCGTTCGTCAATGACACGGTGGTCGTGTTCGTTCTGGACATGCCGCAGATGACCATCAGCATCACGGTCGAGCAGATGTTGCAATGGGGGCTGCAGGTCGACGACCTCGACACGATCTCGCGTGAGAACCTCCACACCTACGCGCCTGATCTGGAAATCCAGATCGTGGATTCGGCCGAGGGCGGTCGGGCGGCGATCGTCGCTCGTCAGGATGGGTACGACGCCGCACGTCTGTTGCTGGGCTCGCTGCACGCGCGGCTGGCGCCGCAGTTGCACGGCGACTTCTACGTCGCCACCCCGGCCCGCGATATATTCCTCGCCCTGACCTGCGATCCCGACGAGTTCGTCGATCGGCTCCGTGAGCGCGTCCACCTCGAATTCAAACGCATGCCCTATCCGATCACCGACGAGCTGTTCGTGGTCACCCGCGACGGCGTAGCCGGCACCAAGGCGGCGTAGCCAACGAAGTCATCAAGAATCGCGCGCACCGCTCAGGCCACAAGGCGCGGTCATCGCTGCGCCGCAGAGGGGAAGAAACCACAGATGGACACAGATGGACACAGATGGGTGGGAGGAGTTAGGAGTCACGAGTCAGGAGTCAGGAGTCAGGAGTCAGGGATTGCGGGCCGCGTGCTCGGTGCCGAACGAACTCAAACATAACCCCGTCGCCTAATCAACGAGGCCTGGTCACTTCAGTGACCAGGCGAATCACAGCGCAACGGATCGTCGATTGTGTTTGGAGGCGTCCGCGGGTTACTCCCGATGAAATCGGGACGGCTACTTGATGCCTTGATGCCGCGACGCTGCACGTCACCGTTGAGAATCGGTAGCGCTGCCGTTCGCATTTGGATACCGTGAACCGGTTCAATCAGCGTGCAGCT
Source organism: Planctomycetota bacterium (assembly GCA_022571635.1). Taxonomy (GTDB): domain Bacteria; phylum Planctomycetota; class Phycisphaerae; order Phycisphaerales; family SM1A02; genus JADFNO01. Next base: position 8,369 of record JACZXL010000054.1, on the reverse strand, counting down.
GATCCCATAGCGCCTCGAACGGGCGGTCGAGGTAGCCGTGCAGGAAAACCATGCGCTTCAGCGGCATGTGCGCCAAGTAGGCGGCGTGCAGCTCGTGCGGCGTCAGGCGGTGATCGGAGGGCTCGGCCCAGGCGTGAAAGAGTCTCAGCACGTCCCGGGCCGGGGTGAGGAACAGCCCCTGCAGCGTTGTCAACTGACGGACGGGATCGTCGATCCACGGCCAGACAAGATCGTGAAAGGCGGGATTGATGGTTCGGGCCGCCCCGGCTGACTTGCCGGACTTGTGCTCGCGGAGCAGATAGTCATGCGGATCGAGCGCGTGGTCATGAAAGCTTTGAATGGAACGGTCAACGTGAACCTGCAAACCGAGTGATTCCTGAAGCCGCCAGCCGAGTTCGATGTCCTCGTGCATTGCCCAGGGGAACTGTTCGCGAAAGCCGCCGACCTGGAGCACGCAGTCTCGCCGGACGGAGAGGTTGAGCGTCCAGAAGTGGCGGAAGCCGTAGTGTTTTCCGCTGGTCATGTGATCCCAGAAGAAGAGCATGGAAGTCTGGGCCAGCAGTTGCCGCCAGGGCGAATCGAGGAGGTCGTGGGGCCAATCGGCTCGGCCGAGATGCGCCTGTACCGCATTCGGATCGTCGCGAATGAGGCGTAGATGCCCCGGGATCGTGTGCTCATCAACGCGAAGGTCGTCATCGAAGAAAACAAGCCAGTCGCCGCAAGCATGCTCGATGGCGAAGTTTCGCGCCGCGGCCGGACCGGCATGGTCCTTGGTTAACCCTTGGAACCGGATTGTTTGCGGGAGAACCGACGCTGTATTGAGCGGTGCTTCATCGCGGCCATCAACGACAACGACAACCTCAAACGCATCGTGATCGACGGATGTCGCAGCGATTCCATCGAGAAGTGTGCGCAGTTTCGCGGATCGTCCATAGGTCGGAATGATGACGGACAATTCAGGCGGCACGGAACGTATCCTCGGTTGAGCGGGTGACGGTTGTGTCGCATACGTCCGCCGACGCCTCAGTTACGGTACTGATCACTTGGCGTTCCTCACGAATCGCGATGAATAGATGCGCGGGTAGCGATCCATCATCTGGATGAATTCCGCGGAGAAACGATCGTTGACGATGATCGGTTCGCCGAGGCCGCCGAAGCCCTAGCCGTACCAGGCCCTGGCGCGTGAGCAGCACAAGCTCCGGATCAGCGTCTGCGTGGGCCACGTACCCGAAGGATCGATCGAGGAAGTCATCGACATGGTGGCCCTGAGCCAAATCAAGGAGCTGGCGGTCGGCAGTCGTGGCCTTGGCCGCGAACGGTGGGGAAAGTTTCGGCACGTGTGAAGTGGATCGACAACCGCGACATCAGGCGTTGAGTAAAAGGCCGAGGGCGCGCGCCGGCTCAGGAAAACAGCGGCGCTCGGCCAACCCCCAGCCCGCGGGCCGATGACGGACCAGCCGATGACCTCAAACGATAAGCCCCGCGATGGCGGGGCTTTATCTTCATGGCGAGAGGCGGACTTGAACCGCCGACACCCGCATTTTCAGTGCGGTGCTCTACCAACTGAGCTACCTCGCCGTGGGTCGGCCGTGGTTGAACCTAGGCCGCTCAAGGTGGTTGTCAAGCGAGACACCGGCGGCTCGGGGGATCAGCCGATCTCGTCGCCACCGGCGGCGGGTCGCCGGTCGGGCGGGCCGTAGTCGATGGCCCGGGGCCGGCCGCGGTGGGCGGGGGCCACGGTGGGGGCCGGCCCGGCCGTTCTCGTACCCAGTGGTTGCCAGGTCTGCGGTGGGGATGTGTGGTCGCAGAATCGCATGGGCTCGACCGGCGGGTTGGGCGAGGCGGCGACGGCATCGGTCATCGCGTCGGCGAGGCATCGGCACAGCCACCCCCGCAACGAGCACGTGCCGAGGTATCCGCGCAGGGAGATGCCCCGTGCCTCGGGTTCGCCGGTGCTGGCGCGGCGCAGTTCCACAAACATCCGCCGGACCACGAGGATCGCGTCGGTCTCGTCGAGTCGATCGCGACAGGCGCGGATAAGCATGCGTTCATGGTGATCGGCAACATCCGACCACGCTAAGCCGACGTTGTCGACGCACGCCACGGCATGGACAAGGTCTTGGGCGTATCGAATGCCCTTGGCGATCAATGCCGGCTCACGGTTCCAACCGCGATGAACGTGCTGCGCGACGCGATCGAAGGTGACGCCGTAGCGCATCGCAAGTTCACCGGCATGCGCAAAGTACGCGCGTCGAAGGTTCGACGTGGCGTCGGACCATGTGGATCGTTGTCGTCGGCTTCGACGCCGCGTGCCGTTTGACTTGGGTTGCGGCGTTTTGACCTGTGCCATCAACTCCTCCTACGCTGCCGGATCGTTACGTCGAGTGTACGCTGATCGACTGAGACGTCAACTGCTATTCTGGCGAAGTCTGCGGCGCATTGAGCGCGCCGTGAGGACTTATCGTCGCGTCGAGCGGAATTGATCCAACAAGTTGGCGGCGCATATCTTTGAGTGCCGGGAATTCGTTTCGCCAGCGGTGCAGCGCGTCGAGATCGAGCTCGGCCTGCAGGATCGTCGGCGCGTCCTGCGCCTCGGCCAGAATCTCGCCCGTCGGCGACACGATGACCGACCCGCCCACATACGGCAAGTGCGGATCCGCGCCCACACGATTGACGCTGACGACATATGCCTGGTTTTCGATCGCTCGGGCGATCAGCAACGATCGCCAATGCGACTGGCGGGCGCTGGGCCAACTGGCGCCGATGGTGAATACTTCGGCCCCGGCCGCGGCGGCAATTCGCCATAACTCCGGAAACCGCAAGTCATAACAGATCATGGGACACGTCGCGGCGCGGGGGCAGGGTCGAAGAAGCAGCTCCTCGCCGGGGCGGTAGTGATCGCTCTCCCGGCCGAAGCTGAACGGATGCACCTTGCGATAGATGCCGAGCACGTCGCCCTGGGGCGAGATGATGGCGGCGCAATTTCTACCCTTGCCGTCCCGGCCATATTCGGCGAATCCCGGTTGAAGCCAGATGCCGAGGCGCTGGGCCAATCGCTGCGCCCACGGCAGCGTCTGGTCATCCACGATCTTATCGAGATCGAAGCTGAAGCCGGTGTCGCCGAGCTCCGGGAGTAGGACGTAAGTGTCCCGCTCGATGTCGGCTGACGCGAGCATGTCCTCGATGATGCGATGATTGGCCGGCTTGTCCTGCCAGACGATATCGAACTGGACGGCGGCAACCTTCACCAAGGCAGTGTAGCATGCTGGGTGATGCTCAAGCGGCGAACCACTTTGCTGCTGATCGGATTCCCGGTCTACGTCCTGCTGCTGAGTTTTCTCAGCACGCTTCTGTGGATGCTCGTGTACCACCCGCTCCAAGGCTGGGCTGACTGGGGCTCGGAGTTTGTTAAACGTTTCCCGTGGTTGGACGACACGGCATGGTGGCTGCTTGGCGCGCTACCCGGGCTGCTCATCGCGACAACGCAGTACCTGTTCATTGTGCCGGTGCTTGACGTGCGCGTAAGGCTGCGGCGAGACGGCCGGCCGCTCCTGCGGAGCCTGATCGGTGGCGCATTCGTGGGTGCGCTGGGGATGGCCGCGTTGCTCTTGGCCCTGAGCGATGTGGTGTGGCTGGTGCAGCGAGGTGAAGCGCCGGAGTACGAAGCGTACTGGTTACTGACCACCGTCGTGCTGTCGGTGCTGGCCTGTTCGTGGCTGATCTGGACGCCATTGCTGGCGATCTTCTCCCGCCGCCGGCCGCATCGGACCATGCCCGGGCGCCTCGTGGGGCTGCTGCTGGGCGGGACGATCGCGGAGATGGTGGTGATTATTCCGGTGGATGTATTGGTGCGGTATCGCAACAGTTGCTACTGCTCCACGGCATCGTTTCACGCCACGTGGCTGGCGACCCTGGCGCTGCTATGGCTGACGGGGCCGGGCATCGTGCTGGCGGTGACCTCCAGGCGACGGCGGGCGTGGCTTGAGCACCATTGTGCCAGTTGCGGCTACGCCAAGGGTCCGTCGCCGGCAGCGAAGTGCCCCGAGTGCGGCTACGCCTGGCTGGAGGCTTCTCGCACCAACAAATAGCCCCACCCGGAAGGGTGCGGTTCGATTCGGTGGGTTAGGGAGCTCAGTGCCTGGGAGAACCACGGGCTTCCGCCCGTGGCTACTTTGGTGTCATTCACGCCCTCAAGCCTCAAAACTTCTTCTCAAGGGCGACGGAGGGGATTCGAACCCCCGACCCCCTGGACCACAACCAGGTGCTCTAACCAACTGAGCTACCGTCGCCATCGCGATCTGCCCGCCGTCGATCGGTCTCTTCGGCCCAAGCGTATGAGGCCTGCGCCGACCCGTCAACGCATCGTGGGCAACGGCGCATTTTGCCGATAGGCGAGCGATGGTGACTTTGCTAAACTTGTTGGTTCCGCCCGAGCCGAGTCCGCCGCGGCGGACCGCTATGCCAAGCCTGCGCCGCCCGTCTCTGTTGTCGGCGGTGATCCGGCTATGGGAGAACGGTCATGACCACGATGTCTACCTCGACGATCCTTGATTTCGGAAGCGCCACGATCCATCGCAACCTCCCGGTCGCCCGGCTGTTCGAGCTGGCTATCTTGCGCGGGGAGGGCGTCCTGGCTGCCAATGGCGCTCTGAACGTCGACACTGGTCAGCGGACGGGGCGCAGTCCCAAGGACAAGTTCCTCGAGGATACGCCCGACATTCACGGCAACATCGACTGGGGCAAGGTGAATCTGCCCGTCTCGTCGGAGGTCTTCCGTCGCGTCGAACAGATGGCGATCGCGCACTTGTCGCAACGAGAAGAGCTGTTTCGGTTTGATGGATACGCCGGCGCTGATCCGGACTATCGACTTCGCGTTTCGGTCGTGACGGAGAAGGCGTGGCACTGTTTGTTTGCCAAGACGCTGTTCATCAATGTTCACGCAGACGAGCTGGCGGGATTCGAGCCGGATTGGACGATCATCAACGCCTGCGAGTTGCGCCTCGAAAACTACGAGGAACTTGGCCTGAACTCGCCGTGCGCGATCCTGCAATCGCTTGCGCAGCGCAAGGTGGTGATTGTCGGCACGCATTACGCCGGTGAAATCAAGAAGTCCATCTTCTACGCGATGAACTACGACTTGCCGGATATGGGCGTCTTTCCGATGCACTGTTCGGCGAACGTAGACGCGGACCATCCATCGAACGTTGCGCTGTTCTTCGGCCTGTCGGGGACGGGCAAGACGACGCTCTCCGCCGACCCGAACCGCCCGCTGATCGGGGATGATGAGCACGGCTGGTCGGACAAGGGCGTGTTCAACATCGAAGGCGGCTGCTACGCCAAGTGCATCAAGCTTTCCAAAGAGGGCGAGCCGCAGATTTGGGATGCGATTCGTTTCGGCTCGGTTTTGGAGAACGTGATTCTCGATCCGGTGACGCGGGTGCCGGACTATGACGACGGCTCGAAGACGGAAAACACGCGCGTGACGTACCCCGTGTCGTATATTCCGGGGGCGGTGATGCCATCGATCGGCGCGCATCCGAAGAACGTGGTGTTTCTGGCCGCCGATGCGTTCGGCGTGCTGCCGCCGGTCAGTAGATTGTCACGCGAGCAAGCGATGTACTACTTCATCAACGGGTATACGAGCAAGCTCGCCGGGACGGAGGCGGGGGTGACGGAGCCGCAGCCGAACTTCAGCCCGTGCTTCGGCGGTCCGTTTCTGCCGCGCCCGCCGATGGTCTACGCAGATTGGCTGGCGCGGCGCATCGAAGAGCACGATACGGATGTGTGGCTACTGAACACCGGCTGGACGGGTGGTCCGTACGGTGTCGGCGAACGGTTCAAGCTTCGATACACGCGCGCGTTCGTCACGGCCATTCTCGACGGCTCGCTGCATAACGCGACCTACGAGACGGATGCGATCTTCGGCCTGAGCATCCCGAGTCAAGTGCACGGTGTGCCGGACGATGTGCTGCACCCGCGGAATACCTGGGCGGACAAGGATGCGTACGATGTGAAGGCCAGGGAACTTGCCGGGTTGTTCCGCGAGAACGATGCCCGATACGATATTTCTCCCGAGGTCCGCGCCGCCGGCCCGAAGGGGTGAGGGGAAGGGATGAGCCATGAGCCATGAGCCATGAGGGATGGGGGTTTTAGCCGTAGGGCTTGACCCTACGGGGGTCGATCGAGGGAGGCGGGGATCAGATGTAATAAAGCGCGGCGGTCGGAACCGATGGTGGGTCGACCGCCGCGTGTTTTCGCGGGCCGAGCGTTTGCAGGAAACCGGCTACGATGATGTGAGACGTGATCCTTGAAGCAGGGATTCAGACGTGGAACATCGAATCGAATTTAGTCTGAACCTTGAAGATTATCAAGCGTTTGCGCAATATGCCATGGCGAGGCATATGCGAAGTAGACGTGGCAAATGGGAAGCATTCGCATGTTGGGTCATGGGAATCGTCGTTATTCCCGTCTCGCTGATTTTGTACTTCACGGCCGAGGCCCAAGTAGACTACATTCCGCCGAGCGTAATTATTGCGATTCCTGTTTGCTTTGTTGGTTGGGTTCTCTGGCATCGACGAAGTTACGCCCGGCGTTCTGTGAGGAAGGCGCTTAGATCACCATCTGGCAAGCACATGTTGGCCAGCCAAACAGTCGTTGTAGCACCGCACGAATTCCACTACCGGGGGTCATGGGGTGAAGCGTCACTGAAATGGAACGCGGTTGAGGAGATTGAGGTTGTCGAAAGGGCAATCTACTTCTTCGTGAGCGAGGACTCGGCAGTGATCGTGCCCGAACACGCATTCCCAAACCAAGATGACTACCGCGAGTTCATACACGCGGCTCAGCGATACCATGACCCGGGCGATGGCCCGCGACGACCGTGTCCAGAATGCGGATACGATCTGCGCTCCGTAGCCGAGTTCGGCTGCCCGGAATGTGGGTGGAAGAGGGAAGGCTGATCGTGGCGCCCGGGGACGCACCGCTGTCAAATTACCCTTCAAGACGGCCCGGCAACGGCCGATATGGATTGACGGGGGAGCGGGAAGCCGTTGAGCCGCCCTGGAGATGATCCGATGTTGACCGTCGGCGACATCATGACCCGCAAGGTCGTCACCGTGAAGTTGGACGACACGCTGCGGCGAATCCGCGAAATCTTCGACGAATGCTTCTTCCATCATCTGGTCGTCGTGAAGGGCCGGCAGGTCGTCGGCGTGATCTCGGATCGCGACCTCCTCAAGAATATCAGTCCGTTTGTTGATAACGAATGGATGGAGCGCCGGCAGGATGTGAACACGCTCAAGAGAAAGGCGCACCAGATCATGCGCCGATCTCCCATCGTCACGGACGAGAATGTCTCGGTCGCGCAGGCGACCGCTTATCTACTCGAGCAGAAGGTCACGTGTTTGCCCGTCGTCGACGAACATGAGCATCTCAGGGGAATCGTTACTTGGCGCGACTTGCTACCGCATTGCACGTTTTGTGATCTGCCGCAGGATGAGGCGGCGTAGGGAAGCTCGCGGTCGCGCGAAGCCCGCGATGGAATCGGGACGGGACGCGCAAGCGGCGGGGCGAAGATTTCTCGACGTTTCGGCGTTTACTCGGGCCACTGACCAGGTTCGCTTTCACCTTCGCCGAGCGTGACGCCCAGTCCTAAGACGATGCGGTTGACGTAGTTGAAGTAGCCGATGCACTGGGCGAGATCGAGGATCGCGCGATCGTCAAGCCCCACGTCGCGTAGGGCCTTGACATCGTCCTCGTTCATCTGCTGCGGGGTGCTCGTGAGCTTCCGCGCATACAGCACCAAGGCTTTCTCGCGGTCGGTGAGGCGTTCTAATCGACCTTCTTTCAGATCATCCGCGGCATCGCGGCGGTCCGCCGGCAGCAAACGTTTCAGTCCTCGACTGTGATGGGCCACACAGTACGCGCATCCGTTGAGGCGACTCACGTCGGTCGCCACCATCTCCCGCTCGGCCCGCGTGAGCGGCGAGGGGTTGTGCATGGCCGCGGCGTACATCTCAAAATGCGTGCGCAGCGAATCGACGTTCAGGGCGTGGACCTTCATCACGTTGTCCACGGTCCCGTCGGGATTCCCCACGCGCTTGTACAGCTCGGCAAGCTCGCCGGTCGCTTCGGACTCTCGAATGTCGCGGATATAGGCCATCGATCACCGTTGAATCGGTTCGAGGTCGCGGCGCAGACGATCGAGTTCATCTTGCAGGGTCTGACTGAGCTTTACGAGATAAGGTGGATTGGCCGGATCAAGCGCGCGGAGCCTTGGGGGCAGGGCGGACATCGCTTCGTTACAGTGCGCGCGTATCTGCCCCAACGTGCGTTGACCGGCGGGCAATCGTCGCCCGGCCTCCATGACC
>JACZXL010000301.1 GCA_022571635.1 Planctomycetota bacterium | reverse complement strand
GTCTTGCCTGCGCCGTTGGGGCCGAGAAAGCCGAAGATTTCGCCCGCGCTGACCTGCAGGGTGACGTCGTCGATGCCGGTTCGTCGGCCATATCGCTTCGTCAGTTTGTCGATGACGATGACGCTCATACTTATGCCTCGGCGGAAGGTCGTCCGTGGCGGCAGTATCGGCTCGCTGCGCGCCGGCGTGGCATCATATGTCCAACGTGGTGTGACGATGCACCGACGTTAGATCAAGTGTGAGCATTTGAGCAGGCGGTAGTACGCTAATCCCCTTGCGCCGCCGTGCCCAGAGAAGGATTCGCTCCCCAGCGCGGTGCGATCGCCCCGTCGTCCGCGGCGTCGAGGTGTGGGCGCGGTCCGCTGGGTCGCATGGGCTGCGGTCCGGCGGGCCTGGCGGAGACCTGCATGGTCATGATGCTCGTGGTCGAGTCGTCTTGAGCGACGATGTCCGATGACCATTGGCCGCGCTTGAGGACCATCGCGTTAGGATGATTCTGTTTGACGACATCCCACGTCGTCTGCGCCCAGAGTTCCCGGTCAAGCACGGTCATGGGCGTTTCGTTAAGTGGGCCGGAGACTGCCTTGCCAATTGGGGGCCACCACAGACTTTCCGTCTCTCGATCCCAAAGCACGAACGCCTCACGGCCATCCCAGAAGTTCGGATCGTCGTAGGTATACCCGCTGAGGGCGAAGGTGTGCGTTCGGCCGTCGATCCGCCGATCGTACGCGGCGCCAAGATCCGCCAGCGGACAAAACGCGACAAAGATCGGGCGATCGCCCACCATATCGTTGACCAACTCGTGAACGCGCAGCACTTGTAGCGGGTACGCTTTGACGTCGTCGGCAATTTTCACGACGAGTACCGGCTGCGAGTCGTCGAGCCATTCGTCCGCGACCGCCACCGGCTCGAACCTCGGATCGGTCAGGGCCGGGAAGTATTCGCGACCCAATCCCCACTGCAATCGAGCGGGATCGAGTTGGAATTGCGTGATGTCGAACCGCTCGTCAGTTGCTTGCCCCGCCCAGAGATACACGCGGCCATGCGCTTTTGTCACGCGCTTCGGACCGCTGGCGAGTCCACCGGGAGCGCCTTGGATCAGCCAAGCCACGGAGCCGCGCGTGAGCATCGTGAAGTCGCGCACGGTATACACGAGCACGGCATGGACGAGCAACACAAGAAAAAGCGCATGATAGAACAGGCGCTGCCGTCGCCTCGCCTTTTCGGTTTTCGCCACAAAGCTGATGCCCGCCATCGTTGGGTCCTTGATCGAGAAGGTCGCCCCACCGCATCAAGCCGACGGCGGGCGAAGGTATTCCGTGCGTTTGCAAAAGATACCGTAGGCGAGGCTTCACGCCCAACGACGAACGGTGCTACAGAGCTACTGACTGCGTCGGCGTCGGGTGCCAGCCAAACCAGCCAGACCGAATAGAGCCAGTGCGCCGGGTGCCGGGATGAAGTCCACCACGAAGCGGGTGATCTCGAGGCCAGCGCCTGGGGATGCGCGCAGCCAGGCGATGTTGCCCTCAAGGTGGAAACCCACACCCTGAAGAACCGTGAACTGAGCGATAACCACATTCCCGTCCCAGTTGCCGACCTCCGGGGGCTCGCCGAAGAAGAACCACCCTCCGTCGGATTCGCTAAACGATGACCCCTTGATGACCGAGATCGGCGGCGGTAGATCGTCCCAGTCGCCCAAGAAGTTTGGCGTGAACTGCGTATTGCTGGGGAAGGTGGTCGCCCCGATGGTCACGTAGCTGTCATACGGCTTTCCACCGAGCGCCCCGGCAGTCGGGAAGTCGTTTAACGGGCCATCATTGAAGAGGATCTGGTTGTACATATCGCCGCCGCCCGTGAAGAAGAGGAGCGGAAACCCTGGAACGCCGGCAACAGCAGCGATCTGGTCATTGAGGTTGTCGAAGTGCGCGACGACCCGCCACGTGTCCCAAACATCCCCATCGGGGTGTTGGAACGGGCTAGCCTCTATCGACACCTCGATCAGATCCGCGCTGGCCGTACCAGCCACAAGGAGCGAGCCCATGGCCGCGAGCGCAAGCGATCCAAATGCGCGTGCTGTGATTGGAAAAACATTGTTTCTCATGGTTTGAACCTCTTTCTCTTCTTCTTGCACAATGAATGCCACGAGATTCAGGCTTCAGCAGGCGTCATTGCAGCTTCTGCCTTCTATCACGCCTGCACCGAGGATACCCCTGTGAAAACCGCCGTCAAGAGACACGTTGCCGCGTCTTGACATTCTTGAGATGGGCGAAACACCCGCGATGACCGGCCATCGGCAGGCGAACGACAGAGCCCCCAACCACCGATCGGCTGGGGGCTTACGACGCTGCTTTGGTGACAGTGGGCCGTACTGGACTTGAACACCTCGCGAAAACACCGGGGAAAACGACCGATTCCAAGGCAAGCGGTGCAGAATCCGGTGCAGTTGCCGACGAAATCGGCCCGATCGACCCGGATTTGCGGCGGATCATTGAGGCGTGGCCGAGGCTGTCGGAGAAGGTCAAGTCAGCCACCTTGGCGATGATCGACGCGGCAATCGTCAGATGACGCTAAGTTCACATCCTGCTGATCCCGCCACCCTCACCACATCCTTGAACGCTTCCCGTATCGCCGGCACGTAGAGGTGGCTGGATCATCAATCCTCCCACTCCACCCCAACCAGCACACCCAACTCGTACACTGCTTCGTACAAGTTCGGGCTTGCCACCTACCACCGGTGCTTCTCGTCCGAAGCGTCCACCAGCCACATTAGCCTACCGGTCTCGCGGTCGAGGTACTGGCAGGTGCCGGTGTGCAGGTGCAGCACCTTCCCCATCGCGTCGAGGAGCGAGCTGGCGAAGTAATTGGTCATCGTGTGAACAGGATACCGCAGTGGACGCCGCAGACGGCGCACATAGCGTCGAGGGTTTGCCGTTCGCTCGACCCTATGGTCAGGCGTCGCTCGTCAGCACGAGCGGCGACGATTCCCCCCACGTACCGGTGAACACGAACTGACTCATCGGCTTTCGCTGCCTCGGGGTCAAATCGCGCTCCTTCAGAGCATCCGGCAAGGTGGCCGGGTCGGCCCGGTATCCGATCGCCATGGCCGTCCACGCCTCCGAATGCTCCGGTATGCGGTAGACCTCACGCGCCTTCTCGGGAAGGATGCCGATCATCTGATGGACACTCAGGCCCCGGGTCGTCGCCTCGACCACCAGATTGCCAGCGGCAAGACCGAGGTCGTGAACGGCGGCCCGATTGTCCTTGTCGTTCCGCGAAAACCTCAGATTCACGACGCCCAACACAAGCACCGGTGCGGCCTTCGCCCAACCTTGATTCCCCTCGACGAGACAGGAAAGGAGTCGTGCGAACTCCTCAGGATTCTCCCGAGTCGCGACGAAGAAGCTCCAGGGCTGCTCGTTGTAGGAAGACGCCGCCCAACGCGCCGCCTCAAACAATGAACAGAGGTCGGCCTTTGCCACCGGACGGTCTGCAAAGCCGTAGGGGCTCCACCGTGCCGCAAGAGGCTCGTGAATGGGAAAGTCCGTCGAGGCTTTCTTTACCGTCATGATTGCTCCCGTCTTCTGCGACTAATTTCGTCCTTGGTGTATCCGCCAAACAGCCGCCATCTACGTAGCTTGGCCACGGAGGCGATCGTAAGCCTCTTGATAGTCGTAGGTGGTGATCTCATACCGGTTGCCGTACGGGTCACAGAAGTAGATCGAGAAGGCAAGCCGGTGGTCCACAACGTCATGGACGGTGACGGGCCTCCCCTTGTCGTCCACGATGCAGACTTCATCGAGCCGCTGGACGAAACGACAGAACCCGTTCGCATCGACACGAAAGGCGATGGTGGCGAGACGTCTCGGCGTGTCGCTGGCGGCCGGGGCCGCTTCGAACAGCGCGATCATGGTTTTGCCGTCGTCGGCTGAGATCATCTGCGGCCCGTTCTCGATGGCCCATTCCTGGTAGCGCTCGACAGGCTTCAGCCCAAGGACGCGCTCATACCACTGGAGCGCCTCGCGGCGGTCCGACACGTACACGTGGACGTGATCAAACGAACCAACGTTAAATGCCGAGTCGTCCATCGTGTGGTACACAAGGTCCTCTACAGACCCGACCTGACGGCAATCGGACAGCAGAGGCGGCCAGAGAAAAGTACCCCTCCAGTTCGCCCAAAGAGGTGCCTGTGGTTCTGAGCGACTACACGCCGCTCGCTTGAGAAGA
>JACZXL010000300.1 GCA_022571635.1 Planctomycetota bacterium | reverse complement strand
GTATTCGTCGTTCGTGCCGCAAGCCGCCGCCGCCAAGCCGACGCAAGCGTTGAGCTCATCGACACTTCCAAAGGCCGCAATTCGTGGGTCATCCTTGCTCACGCGATCGCCGCCGAAGAGCCCGGTCGTGCCGTCGTCACCGGTGCGGGTATAGAGCGTCATGTCCCATAGCCTACCCGCAAGCCCCTGGGACAACCAAGCGGTTGGATTGGCATCATCCCCCCAAAGCCCACGGACCCCCGGACACCAATCCGTGGGTCTCTTCTCCGTCATCGCAGAACAACCGTCCGCACCGCGGACCCTACGCCAACTCCAAGTGCCTTCTTCCATCACGCAACGGGTCAAGCCCGCCGGCTAAACGGCCAGCTCCGGGAACGTGTCGCGCACGATCTTGACGAGGTCCTTGACGTGACTGATTGATTCGTCCATCAAGGCCTTTTCATCAGCATCGAAATCGATCTCGATGACCTTCTCCACGCCGTTGGCGCCGAGCACGCACGGCACGCCGACGAAGTATCCGCCCACGCCGTACTCTGAATCACAATACCCCGCACAGGGCAGGATGCGTTTCTTATCCTTGACGATCGCCTCCGCCATCATTACCGAGCCGGAAGCCGGCGCGTAGTAGGCGCTGGTGCCCATGAGCTTGACGATCTCGCCGCCGCCCGCCTTTGCGCGATCGACGCACGCGGTGATCTTGTCTTGCGAAAGTAACTGCGTCACTGGAATCCCATGCACGGACGTATATCGTGGCAACGGCACCATGTCGTCGCCATGCCCGCCTAACAGCAGCGCTTGAATGTCCTCCACCGAGCAGCCTAATTCCATTGCGATAAATGTGCGGAAGCGCGCGACGTCCAAACAACCCGCTTGCCCTACGATTCTATTTGTCGCAAAGCCCGACGCTTTCCATGCTGTATACACCATCGCATCCAACGGATTGGAGACAACGATCATCACCGCCTCCGGCGAATGCGCCGCCACCTGCTCCGCCACGGACTTGACGATCTTCACGTTCGTCTGAATCAGATCGTCGCGGCTCATCCCGGGCTTGCGCGGCAGACCGGCGGTGACAATCACGACATCCGAATCGGCGGTGTCCGCGTAGTCGGTCGTCCCGGTGATATTGGCATCAAACCGCTCGATGGGCGAGCACTGTGCCAGGTCGAGCATCTTGCCCTTGACCATCCCTTCCGCCTTGGGGATATCCAGCACCACCACATCGCCCAGCTCCTTGCTGGCCAACCACAAAGCGCAGCTGGCCCCGACGTTGCCGCCGCCGATGACTGAAATCTTCGCACGCCGCATGACGAGCAACTCCTCTCTAAGTAAGTGCCCCGCCCCATCGATCGGGTCGGCCATGATACGTCCAAGCCCTCAAACAGCAACGCCCCCCCCGGAAGCAGCGTCCCGCGGCTTGCCGCTTCGCGCAGACGACCGACACGCGAAGCCGCAAGCGGCCGCAGCCTTAGGCGCGATTCGCCCCCGCCGGCATCGCTGCGCGGATCAGGACTTCCGCGGCGCTGCGGGCGCGCTGCGTGATCTTGCAATCGCCGGTGACCTGAACCGTAACGACGGCCCCATCCATGAGCACGTTGAGCTGCTCGGCCAACTCGCCGGGGTTCTCAAGGTCGGCCGATTCGGTCAACTGGCGAATGTAGTTCAGCAGCAGGCGTTTGTGCTCGGCCGCCGCTTGATGAATGGGATCGTCATGCCCCGAGAACTCAGCCGAGGCATTGATGAACGTGCAGCCGGTGAACCCCTTGCTGGAGCACCATTTGCCGAGAACATCGAACATGACCAGCAGCCGTTCGATCGGGTCCGACGTCTTGCGCTCGACATCTTGCATGAACGAGTTTCGGAACCGCTCATCGCGCAGTCGAAGCGCAGCCAGGATCAGCTCGTCCTTGGACTTGAAGTGGTTGTAAAGGGTCATCTTCGCCACGCCCGACTCGGCCAGGATCCGGTCGATTCCGGTGGCGTGGAACCCCCCCTGGCAGAACAGCTTCAGGGCGGTCTCGACCAGTCGCTCTCGCTTGCTCACAGCCATTCGTGAGTAATCCTTTCACTAACACTATACAAACCATTCTGTTCGTTTTCAAGCCCATCGGCCGGAATCTGAGCACGATCCAGCCGGCTCGAATTCGCCCAAAACCGCTCTCAAAGGCCAGAAATGCGGATTCTTCCCCTAATTGCTCGTTCCGTCCTGCCTGGGGCACCACTCAGCGGCTCGAAAAATTATCCAGAATATTTCAGGATCGACTTGAAATAGACAGACTAGTCGGTATGGTTAGTGCAGTGATTCACCGAAACAACCTGCCGGGGCCCGCCCGGCCAAACTGAAAGGACAAGACCATGCCACGAATCCAACCAATCGAACTCGACAAGGCCCAGCCCAAAGCCAAGGCATTGCTCGAGGGCGTACACAAGTCCCTGGGCATCACACCCAACATCATGGCCACCATGGCTCAGTCGTCGGCCACGCTCGAAGCCTACCTCGGCCTCGGCAAAGCGCTGAGCGGCGCAAGCATCAGCCCGCAACTTCGCGAGCAGATCGCCCTCACCGTTGCCGGCGAGAACAGTTGTGGGTACTGCGCCTCGGCCCACACCGCGATCGGCACGAAGCTCGGCGTAGACACCGACGAACTGGCGGCAAACCTCAAGGGCCTCAGCCGCAACGCCAAGACCGAAGCGGCGCTTGAGTTCGCACGACAAATCGTTGTCGAGCGCGGCTGGGTCAGTGATGACGACCTGCGAAACGTCCGCGAGGCCGGCTACACCGAAGGTGAGATCACCGAAATCGTCGCCGCGGTGGCGCAGAACATCTTCTCAAACTACTTCAACCACATCGCGGACACGGATGTGGACTTCCCGCGTGTGGAGGTTCCCGAACATCAAACCGCGTGAGGTCTCCTCCTTGGGTCCGTGGAGCTTGAGAAGGCTCCTCGGGCTCTTTCTCGTCTCGAACTGAACACGTATTCAAACACACAAGGAGCTAAGTAATGAGTAACACAAATTCACCAAGAACTGTCATCGTGACTGGGGCCGGAAGCGGAATCGGATTTGCCGTGGCCAAGGCCTTCCTCGATCGCGGCGACAACGTTGTACTCAATGGGCGCACCGAATCGAAGCTGCGCGATGCCGCTGAAAACCTCGGGCATGCGGATCAGATCGCCATTGCACCGGGCGATATCACACAAGCCGAGACCGGCCAACAGCTGGTCGATATCGCGGTTGAACGGTTCGGCCGAGTCGACGTGCTTTTCAACAACGCCGGCATCTTTGAGGCCAAACCGTTCACCGACTACAGCGCCGATGAACTCGATGGATACCTCGGCTATCTGCGCGGCAGTTTTCTCATCTCGCAAGCGGTGGTGCGCCGAATGCGCCACGACGGCGGCGGGGTGATCATCAATAACACCACGATCCTTGCCCTCAACGGCATCAAGGCGCTTCCCTCCAGCGCGCCGATTGCCGCTAAGGGAGGTCTGAACGCGATCACTACGAGCTTGGCCATTGAATTGGCATCGGACAACATTCGTGTGAATGCAGTCGCGCCGGGAATCGTCCCCACGCCGCTGTACGGTGAGTTGAGCGATGAGCAGCGCACGGCGCTTCACGCGATGCAGCCGCTTGGTCGGTATGGCGAGGTGAGTGACATCGCCGACGCGGTGTTGTACCTCGCTGATGCGTCATGGGTGACGGGCGTGATTCTGCCCGTCGACGGCGGCGTCGCGGCCGGGGGAGACGGCACAGCCGGTATCGCCGCATAAGAAACGAACGCCTGGAAGTCACCGGTCGTCGGCTCTGATCTTGAACTTGAATAAACACCAAAGGAGTGAACCGATGAAGTCTTCAGTGAACACAATCGCAAGTGTTAGCCTTCTCGTCTCCATTGCGCTTCTGACGGCGGTGCCGTTGTCACGGCACGTCGCGCAGGCAGCGCCAACCACGCCGGTCAATGCCGATCCGGTGCGCAGTACAAATTCGCACCGCCAAGTCCTACACCGCTCGATCGAGATCGACGGCCTGGACATCTTCTACCGCGAAGCCGGGCCTACCGATGCGCCGACGATCCTTCTGCTGCACGGTTTCCCGACGTCGTCGCATATGTTTCGCAACCTCATTCCGGCCCTTGCCGACGAGTTCCACCTTGTCGCGCCGGACTATCCGGGTTACGGCAACAGCTCGATGCCGAGCGTCGACGAGTTCGACTACTCGTTCGATC
>JACZXL010000299.1 GCA_022571635.1 Planctomycetota bacterium | reverse complement strand
GCAGTTCGTTTGGTTCGGCGATAGTTGCCCAAGAAACGAAGCAACGGCAGCGGCCGGGCCGAGAACACTGACGCCGGCATCCGTTCATACGCGACACCCGCTTCGGACAGCATCGCCGCGTCGATCGCTCGCTCGGAGCACGCAAATACACAGCGGACCGTTGGATCGAGCTCAACGAGTCGCTCCGCGATCGCCAACCCGGGGCTGATGTGCCCGCCGGACCCGCCCCCGGCAAACAACAACGTCCGCGCAGCCACTAGCCTGGACCTGCGATCGAGTGCGCTTCGGAAACCTGCGCGGCGCCGGCCCGGTCCATCGAGACCAGCAAGCCGACGCAAAAGGCCGTCAGCGCCCAGCCGGTGCCGCCTGACGACAAGAGCGGCAATGCGATCCCCTTCGTCGGGGCCAGGCCTGTCACCACCGCCATGTTGATCAGCGCTTGCAGACCGATCGTCGCCAGAATCCCCAGACCCAGCAGGCGCGAGAACGAGTCCGGCGCCCGCCGAATGATCGCCAGGCCGCACAGCAACAATCCCGCATAGAGGCAGACCACGACGACGGCCCCGATCAATCCCAGCTCTTCACAAATGATGGCAAAGATGAAGTCGGTGGTGTCCTCCGGCAAGTAGCCGAACTTCTGCACGCCGTTGCCGAGCCCTCGCCCGGCCAAGCCGCCGCCCGCCACCGCCGCCATCGATTGAATCATGTGGTAGCCGATGCCTTGGGCGTCCTGATAGGGATCGAGAAACGCGCGGAGCCGATCCACCCGATACGGGCTACTCAGCAGCGCCGCCCCCACCGCGACCGCCGCCGGTGGCGCGAGCAGAGCCGTGTGCCACAACTTCGCTCCGCCCGCCAACAGCACGATCACCGCGACCATTCCGATCAATACCGCCGTGCCAAGGTCTTCCGTGGCAATGAGCGCGCAGATGACGCCCACCAACACCATCGGCGGCGCGAACCCGCGCCACAGACTTCCCATCGCCCCGGCTCGTCTGGCCGCATACCACGCCAGCACAATAATCAACCCCCATTTCGCGACCTCGCTGGGCTGAAAGCCGATCGGCCCCAGACTGATCCACCGCCGCGCGCCGTTGACCTCGCGACTGATGCCCGGCACATGCACCGCCACCAGCAGCACCAACGACCCGAGAATGATCCATGGCACGGGCGAGGCGAGCCCGCGAGCCGTGTACAACCGCTGCACGGGGATGCGCGACCCGATCAGCAGCATCCCCACCGCCACCATGGCCAGCACCGTCGGCCGACCCAGCAGCACCTGCTTCAGGTCGATCCCCCGCGGTGGATCGATCGTCAACCCCGCTGAGTTCACCATCACCACGCCCAGCGTCAGCAGCGCAAAAACGATCAGCATCAACCCATGTCCCGGCCGCATCATCCTCGGCATATCGGCCGCAGCGGCCATCGCTCCTCAGATTTGCCTCGTCTGTAGCCGCGAACGTACAGACGCACCGGAATCGAGCGTGCAGGGACTTGACTGAAACGCCAGAACGTCTCGGCGCGCCACGGAGGGTTCGCGCGCACAGAACTGACCTCGCTGACCGTTGATTATCCAAACGACTTACTAGGGGAACACGCAGAGAATGAAACCACAGATGCACACGGATGAACACAGATCAACGCAGGGCAGAAGGAAAATAGACCGCACGACCAAGCGTCAAGCCTTCGTTGCTCACCACCGCGACACACAGCGTGCAACGGGGGGACCGAAAACGGGCCCGGAAACGACTCCCGACCCCTTTTATGGGAACTGGGGGTGGGAGAACGTTACGATGCGCTGGACAGCCGAGGCTGGTGCTCTGATCTGGGGAGTCGCGAGGTCACGCCCATTGCTTCGCCCAGCCGTGAAGCGCCGGCGATCAACAACGACAACCCGTCGATCGTCGGCGGCGATTCGTGCGCTAAGGGCGACTACAGCTGCCCGGACGACCACGACTACGAAGGCGTGGTCCGCGGCTGGAGCGTCGCGCTTGCCGGCAACAGCGCTGTGCGTGCGGCCGATCTGCACGCGATGCTGGCGAACTGGGATCCTTGGCGACGCCAAGGCGAAATGGGCTGGGTCGGATTCGAACCGACGTCTAACCGATTATGAGTCGGTTGCTCTAGACCGCTGAGCTACCAGCCCACAGGAACCGCGATGATTGTAAGGCAGACGGTCCGCGGTCGCGGCGGCCAGCCGGGTCCGCGTTGAATGAGTTGGCTCGTCGAGGCCTATAGATAAGGATCGACACCGTCGCGGGGCCCATAAATGGATCGCGCCAACGGTGCAACCGGCACAGCCCGCAGGGCTTTTCAATCGCGCGAGCGCCGGGGCGCATCGCGCCGCTGCGTTTGGACGATGGATAGGCTGGTCGGGAAAAAATAACGGGCTGGACCAGAGACGGAGGACGTGCTCCTGGTCCAACCCGTACGGGGTGTCAGCAGACGTCCGGAATGTCTGCCAACGGTGGTCGCGATCCACGAAGGCCCGGAAAGGCGATTGACCCGCCGTCCGGGCCTAACCCACCGCCTTATCGGGCATGGGCTGGGCCCCGATAAGTACAATTCACAGAAACACGCAGATTGCGCCTATGCAATCTTGAAACGACCCCCAGGCCTATTCAGCCTGAGGGCCCAGGGGGGTGCATGAAGGCGGGGTAGCGCCTTTCGGCGCTCGGTCCCCACGAACTGGCGCGCTGCGAGCGTCATCGTTGTCTCGATCGGTAGACGGCCAGGAGAAGCGTCGCGTTCGTACCTGGCCTGCCGTAACGGGCAACGTAAGCAGATGAAGCATGACCCTTGCCAAAGCGCAATGAAAGCGTGGAATTGCCATCGAACGGCCCAACGACACCGGCTGTCTGACCACATCTGAAACCGCCGTTTCATGCCCCCAAAGCTGGTTCTTGCGGCCTCTCGCAAGCCACCGCAGCACTCACAAGTAGTCGTAATAAAAGAACAGACGCGCGGCGAGTCGTACAGCCGGATCGCCCACGTTGGGGAAACGTCCCCACTTGGATTGGGGAGGCGTCCCCAACGGCCCCAACGCCCCGTTCGTGGGAAGGGCCGCTCGCCGGCGATAAGATAATCGCCCCGCTTCCACACTCGTCGCGGGAGCAAACCCGCATGGCCGGAACATCCTCACATGTCAGCGCGATCGACCGACTGGAACGTCCCGCGCTCAGGGCGCTCCTCGAAGCCAGCCGCGCTGTGAACGATGCACTGGAACCCGCCGAGGTCTGCCGATTGGTGGCTCAACACGCCGCCAATGTGCTGGGCGCTCAAGGGGCGAGCGTCTTGCTGCACGACCCCCAGCGCAACGAGCTTGTCTTTCAGACGATGGTTGATCCAACCGCGTCCAACTCGCTTGAGGGGCATCGATTCCCGGCAGATCAGGGTATAGCCGGACAAGTCGTGCGAACCAAGCGGGCGGTGCGGCTCGATGAAGCACGAAACAACCAGAACTTCTACCAAGGCATCGACCTTGAAACCAAGACGCGTACGCACAGCCTTATGGCTGCGCCGCTGATCCACAAAGACACTGTGCTCGGCGTTATCGAAGTCGTCAACCGGCTCGATGGTAGTGCATTTGAGGAAAGCGATCTCGCGTTATTGCAAGTGTTCGCCAATCTCGTTGTTAGCGCAGCGCGAAACGCCAAGTCATTTGATCAGCTCAACAAGACGAACCGCGGCCTGCGCGAATCGCAGCCCACGGCGAACTTCATCGGCAAGTCCGCAGCCTTTAGCGAAACCCTGGCCCTGTGCCGAAAGGTGGCCCCGCAGGCGACGACGGTCCTGCTCACAGGCGAGACCGGGACGGGCAAGGAGATGGCCGCCCGCGCAATCCACGGGCTGTCGCCGCGCTGCGATCAGCCGTTCGTGGCCGTCAACTGTGCGGCGCTGCCTGAATCACTTGTTGAAAGCGAATTGTTCGGCCACGAGCAGGGCGCGTTCACCGGCGCGACGGCGCAGCGACAGGGGAAATTCGAGCTGGCCAACACCGGCACGTTGCTGCTGGATGAGATCGGCGATCTCGAGCTGAACATGCAGGCGAAGCTGCTGCGCGTGCTCGAGGCGCATGAGTTCACGCGCGTCGGCGGCAGCGAGCCCGTCTTTTGTGATGTGCGCGTCATCGCCGCCACCAACCGCGACCTCAAAGCCGACTCGGAATCCGGGCGGTTCCGAATCGACCTCTACTATCGGCTGAATGTGTTTCCGATCAGGTTGCCGGC
>JACZXL010000298.1 GCA_022571635.1 Planctomycetota bacterium | reverse complement strand
TGCACGAGCAGTTGGAGATCGGTCAGGGCCCGTTCCAGACGTATCGCAGCGTCGGTGAGCGACAGATACAGGTCCGGGCTGTTGAGCATGAGGGCGATCGACCCCTGGCCTTCTCTGGCCAACCGGGCCACACGCTTCACTTCCTCCAGGGTCGCGGCGAGATCATCGGCGACGGGCAAGAGCTTGTTCGTCAATGCCTCTGCATCGGACTCCAGCGTCGCCGCGAGCTTGCTGTACTGGCCGATCGTTTCCGCCGCCCCTTCGATGAGTACGTTGGCCTTTCGCACCGCCGCCTTGGCGTCGGCGAGGAGCTGCTCGTCGCCCAGCCAACGCTTGGCCAGCTCTAACGCTTCGTGCACATCGCCCAGCACGGTGTTGAGCTGGGCCATCGCCGTGTGCAAGTTCGGCAACTGCTCAGCGTCGGGCGTGTCCGGATCAGGCGCTTCGAGCAACGCGTTGAGGTTCTCGCCAAGCCGGCTGAATTGCTGAAGCGCGTTGATGATTGGGGTCATCCGCGCATCCAGCTCCGCGGTGATCAGCTCCATGAGCCGGTTGCGTATCTCGCCGTTGATCTGGGCCGACCCGTCCGTGGCCAGGAACTGCATGGCGCCATCCGGTGTTACGAGGCGCGCCTCCAAGACAAGCGTCGCGCTGCCGCCGAGCAGTGAACGGTCGGCGAAGAGCTCGACCTCGGTGGGGATCTGCTCTGCCGTGTTGATCAACGTGGTGATTCGCACCGTGTAGGGCCCCTCGCGCTGCGTGGTAATCACATCGACGGCGCCGATAGGCACGCCATTGAGCTCGATGGCGCTTCCCTTGCGCAGACCGACGGCATCGCGTGTGTTGATGGTGACGACGTACCGGGGATTGAACACGCTATCGAGTTCGCCGAACAGCATCAGAAGCACGACGAGCCCGGCCAGCGACACCAGCGAGGTCAGTCCGACGAGGAAGTTACGGCCGCCTTCGGTCACGCCTTCGCTCCGGGCTCGCCACCACCGACCGGCGTGGGCGGCCCGGCGGTGCTCTGGGCGTGCAGAAATTGCTGCACAGCCGGGTTAGGCGAATCGCGGAACTCCTGGGGGGCGCCCTGCATCACAACGGCGCCATCGTAGAGCATCACGAGCACATCCGCGATTCGAAACGCGCTGTCCAAGTCGTGGGTCACCACGATGCTGGTGATATCCAGCTCGTGCTGGAGCTTGAGGATCAGCTCGTTGATAGTGCGGGCCCGCAGCGGGTCCAGCCCGGTGGTGGGCTCGTCGTACAAAATGACCTTGGGCCGAAGGACGATCGCTCGGGCCAGGGCGACGCGCTTTCGCTGCCCGCCGGACAGCTCCGCCGGCATCTTCTCGATCGAATCGACCATGCCGACCATATCCAGCACCTCGAGAACGCGCTGGGCGCGTGGCTTGGCCGAGAGATCGGTGTGCTCCACCAGGGGGAAGGCGACGTTGTCGCGGACGTCCATCGAGTCGAACAGCGCGCTTTGTTGGAAGAGAAACCCCAGCTGCCGTCGGATCGGGGCGAGGGCGGTCTCGTTGAGACGGTCCACACGGGCGTCTTGGAACCAGACCTCACCTCGGTCGGGCTTGAGGAGTCCCACGATGTGTTTGAGCATGACGGACTTGCCGCAGCCGCTGGGCCCGAGGACGACCGTCGTCTTGCCCCGCTCGAACGCCAGGTCTATCTCGCGCAACACCTCGAGCCGTCCGAACGACTTGCAGAGGCCGCTCAATCGGACGATCGGGCTCGAGGCGTCGCGTTGGTTACCGTCCATGCTCATGCGGGCACCCCTATGATCTTAGCGATGGATGCCTCCATACACGTGCAGACCCCGCACCGCGGTCGGCTGTTTCGTGTCGAGGTGCTGAGCTGGACCGACGAGCATGGCCGACCGATCACCCGCGAGGTCGTGCGTCACCCCGGGGCGGTGCTGATCGTGCCTCGACTCGGCCCAGACCGCGTTGTGCTGGTGAGCAATTATCGAATCGCCGTGGACAGAGAACTGTGGGAGCTGCCGGCGGGGACGCTGGAGGGCGACGAGTCGCCGGCGGACGCCGCGGCCCGGGAGTTGGAGGAGGAGACGGGGTACCGGGCCGGTCGAATCGAACCGCTCGGGCAGTTCTACAGCTCACCGGGCTTCTGCGACGAGCTGATACACGTGTTCGTGGCCCAGGAGCTGTCGTTCGTCGGCCAGCGATTAGAGCCGCACGAGCAGATCGAGGCTCATGATTTCGGATGGTCCGAGGCGCTGGCCATGATCGACAACGGCGAAATCAGAGACGGCAAGACGATCGCCGGGCTGTTGATGTTCGACCGGCGCGGCCACGAGGCGACGGCATGAGCTGGCGGGATCGTGACGACGCCGCCAACGACGATCCCATGAGGCGCTTCGGCCGGCCCGGGGGCGACTGGCAGGGTATGCGCCCGACGTTAGATAATCCGATGACCTGGTCGGTGACACTCGGCCGGTTTGCGGGCATCACCGTGCGCGTGCACCTCGCGTTCCTGCTGTTTGTCCTCATTGAACTGTTGCTGGCAGCGACAAAATCAAGTGATCGCAACGATGCATTCGCTCACGGTGTAGGAATCGTCGCGATTGCGATGGGCGTGTTGTTCATCATCGTTCTCCTACACGAGTTCGGTCACTGCATCGCCTGTCGTCGGGTCGAGGGGTCGGCTGATGAAATACTCATGTGGCCCCTTGGTGGCCTGGCGTTTTGCCGTCCTCCCGAACGATGGAAAGCGCATCTGGTTACGGCGGTCGGCGGACCGATGGTCAACGTCATTATCTGTCTGCTCGCCGGAACGATACTGGGTCTATTGACAGGGAAATGGATCGGTGTCGCGCTTCCAAATCCGTTCAATCCCGGCGCCGGGCTGGCTGATCTGCAGGTGGCGCGATCATGGGCACACATTACGCTCTTTTGGATCAATTACCTCAGCCTGATCCTCTTGCTCTTTAATCTTCTTCCAGTCTTCCCAATGGACGGCGGTCGGATACTTCAGACTGTGTTGTGGTCGAGGCTGGGCTACGTCAAATCCATGCGCTTCACGGTTCGAGTGGGTTATGTCGGTGCGATCGTCCTGGGCGTTGTCGGAATTGTCAGCAGTCACCTAATGCTGCTGGCCATCGCCGCATTCGGCGGAATCACCTGCTACATAACCCACAAGCAACTGGCCTTCACCGAGCAGTTCATGGGCTATGAATCACAGGACTACTCGGCGAGCCTGTATGAGAAGGGTCCGGCTGACGTCAGGCCGGCCAAGCCGTCACGGCGCGAACGACAGGCTCAACGCAAGGCCCAGGCCGAGCGCGACGAGATGGAACAGGTCGATCACGTCCTCCAAAAGATCGCCCAGTCTGGTATGGACAGCCTTACGGCCGCGGAGAAGAGGCTCCTTCGCCGGACCACCCGACGCAAGAAGCAGGGCGACTAGGCTAGTGCGGTCAAATTGTTGCGAACAGCGGGGCAAGCTTCCGAATAAGGCGTAGGGATGGGCATCTACGAACGCGACTACATTCGACGACCACCCCCGCAGCGGGGAGCGTACGGCCGGGGCGGGCTGTCGGCGATACGCATGTTGTCGGTGAACACCTGGCTGATTGCGATCTGCGTGGGCGTGTTTGTCGTGGACGGAATGCTGCCGCTGCGATGGGTGGCGATGAGCCTCGAGCCGACGATTCCGGAACTGGAGTGGGCGGCGATCGATCCTTCTGTACTGGTCGTGGACGACCGCGTTACACCCGAGCCCATCACACCAATGCCGACAGATCGGTTCGGTAACCCGTCCCTCGTATACAAAGTCGTGTATCTGGAAACGTCTGAAGGACGGACGCCGGTCGCCCGCCAACATTTCCAAAGTATGCCCCCTCTCCAAGCCTTCCTGCACTTTTCAACGCAGCGCGGATTCCTCCAAATCGAGTTCTGGCGCTTGATCGGATTCCAATTCTTGCACGGAGGATTCATGCATCTGCTGTTCAACATGATCGGCCTGTATTTCTTCGGTCCGATGGTTGAACGGTACTTGGGCGGGAAGCGATATTTGGCGTTCTATCTCCTTTGCGGAATCTTCGGCGCGCTGATGTATTGCCTTTTGAACGTCGGCGGGTGGATCACGACCATGTGGGCGGGATCCAATGTCCAGATTCCGGGACTGCTGTTCAACAGTCCCACCACACCGCTGATCGGCGCCTCGGCGGGAGTGTTCGGCGTCATCATGGCCGGAGCGTTCC
>JACZXL010000053.1 GCA_022571635.1 Planctomycetota bacterium | reverse complement strand
TCGACCTCGATGCCGATCTAACGATCCTCGCCAATGCCCGCGGCCTCAAAGAGTACGACCCGTTGACCGACACGCTCGGCCCCAAGGGAAAGGCGTTTCGCGTTCGGCCGTTCCTCTTCTTCACCCGCCTGCCCCTGCTGGAGTACCAGACATTGATCTCCAATGACGGAATCGAGGTCGTGCATCTTCGGCTGGACGCTACGGCCACGCTGGGGCGGCCGATCTCCATCTACGCCGTGGACCTTCCCTCCGATCCGAGGTCGCCGCGCCTGAAGACGGCCCGACGTTTACGCCGGTTACTTGACAGTGTCGCCGCTGGGCCGCCGGACATCGTGATCGGTGATTTCAACATGACGCGCGGGGGTGCAGCCCTTCGCCTCGCGTTCCCGGATTTGCAGCACGCCTACGACCAGGCCGGTCACGGCTACGGCGCGACGTTCCCGCGCGTTTTTCCCCTGTATCACATCGACCACGTTCTGCTGGACGATTCACTGCAAGCGCTGGACTACCGACTCGTAAATCCGGGCCTCGGCCGGCATGTGATTCAAGTGGTGGAACTGCGAACTCGCAACGGGCGTTGATGTCTCGCTGCCATCGGCGAAACGGCAGGTCGCTCCGGTCGCCCCGGCGGGTCAAGCCCGCCGGCGAAACACGGCATCGCCGTACATCGCCCCGATCACGGCCGCGTCGCCACTCAGGGAAACAGAAAGGCCGAAGCGGTCAAGCGGCTCGGCGTCGGAGGCGGTCAGTTTCGCTTCCTCGATCCATTCCGATGTCTGGGGATCCAAGCGAAACACATACGCCGAACCTGTGAGTCCTTTCCCTTCTCGGAACGCTCCAATCAAGGCGACGTCGTCCCGTATGGCGACAGAAAGGCCGAACTCATCATACATTGCGGCGTCGGAAGCGGTGAGCTTGGCTTCCTCGATCCAGGTGCTCCCGTCGAAACAGAATACGTATGCCGCGCCCTGACCATCAGAATCATCGTGATGGCCACTGTTTCCTTCGTTTCTGGCCCCGATCACCGCTAGGCCACCGGTGATCGAAACAGAACTGCCGAACTTGTCAAGCGGCTCGGCGTCGGAGGCAGTCAACTTAGCTTCCTCAATCCACCCCAACGTGTCGGGATCGAACCGGTATATATAGGCTGAACCGCAATAGCCCTCGGGGTCGCCTGGACAGGCATCGTCGTCCCCATATGCCGCGATCAGAGCCACATCGCCGCTGATGGACACCCCCCAGCCGTACAGGTCACCAGCCGTCGCGTCGGAAGCGGTGAGCTTGGCTTCCTCGATCCAGGTGCTCCCGCCGAAGCGGAATACGTATGCCGCACCGGAGCCCCATCCGGCATCGTCGTCACTCCGCGCCCCAATCAAGGCCACGTCGCCTTCAACGGAGACGGAAAAGCCAAAGTAGTCACCCTCTGCGGCGTCGGAAGCGGTGAGCTTGGCTTCCTGGTTCCATACGCCTGTCTTCGAGTCATACCGGAAGACGTACGCCGAGCCAGAGTCCAGTCCCGCATCGTCGTCCGTATATGCCCCGATCAGGGCCACATCGCCGCTGATGGAAACACGACCACCGAACAGGTCAGCTGGCGCGGCGTCGGTGGCACTGAGCTTGGCTTCTTCTACCCAGTTCGTCCCGTCGAACCGGTACACATACGCCGAGCCGGAGTGAGATCCTGCGTCATCGTCCCTACTTGCGCCGATCACGAGCACGTCGCCGTCAATCGAAACAGATCGTCCGAATTCGTCAAATGTCGCGGCGTCGGAGGCGGTGAGCTTGGCCAGCTCATTCCCCTGGCACTGGCCCCATGCCACGGCTGCGCCGGGGCTTGTCCCGCCAATCAGGCAAAAACTAATCGCAGCGACCGCCGGGGTTGTGAAGCTTGACTTGAAACACATGGCTCATCCTCCTCAGTAAGCGAGTCCATAAGTTGCCGCCGAACGGCAAATCCTTGGCCGCCCCCGGAGAGAGGCGCCCCTGTGCGACCGAACGGAAACAGTGTACCACAGCTAGGCCATATCCCAAGGAAATACTGCGATCAACCCGCTGGAACCCGGATGGCTCGCTTGGACTTGACGGTCCTTACGGCGCTGCCGGGGCGAACAATTCCAACCGATCGCGCAGCCAGGCCCACTGTTTGCGCAGGCCTTCCTCAAACGGCGTCTGGGGATCGAAACCTAACTCTTGACGGCTGCGGGAAAGATCGGCGTACGTGCGCTGCACATCGCCTATCTGCATGGGAAGTTGCTCGATCCTCGGCTTGTTCCCCACTACCACACCAATCGATTCGATCATGTCGCGCAGAGCCACCGGTTGTGAGCCGCCGAGGTTGAAGATGCGGAAGAGACTTGAGGCTTGAGGCTTGAGGCTTGAGGAAGAGAGGAGCTCATACGCTGCGAGCACGCCTTGGATAATGTCGTCGATGTAGGTGTAGTCACGGCTGGTCGAGCCGTCGCCGAACATCGGCACGGATTGATCGTCGGCGATCAAGCGCATGAACTTGCCGATGGCCAGATCGGGTCGTTGGGCCGGACCATACACGGTAAAGAACCGCAGACAGGCGATCGAGATTCCGTAGAGGCGGCTGTAGGTATGACAGATGAGTTCGCCGGCGCGCTTCGTGGCGGCGTAGGGGCTGATCGGTTCATCGACGCGATCGGTCTCGGCGAACGGAACTTTGCTGTTGTTGCCATACACACTGGAGCTTGAGGCAAAGATGAAGTGCTGACACTCGCACGCCCGCGCCGCTTCCAGCACACTGACGAGTCCGTCTACGTTGACCGAAGCGAACCGGGCGGGGTCATCGATACTGGGGCGAACACCGGCTAGGGCTGCAATGTGAAAGACGCCCGCCGGTCGCGCTCGCTCGAACACCTCGCGCACGGCTTGGGCGTCGCGGATGTCCAGTTCAACCAGCTCGAACCGATCGGGCGCGAGTTTGGCGACATTGGCGAGCTTGAACTTGCGGTCATAGAACGGGTCGAAGTTGTCGACACCGATCACATGGTCGCCGCGCGCCAAAAGCGCGGCGCTGAGATGTGAGCCGATGAAGCCGGCGACGCCGGTGACCAAAAACGAAGCCGACATAACGACCGCTCCAGGATCAGCAAGGATAGCGTCCCCATCCAGTGGGCGTGAAGCGGGACATCGCCGGGACAACGCCGGGCCGTCCCGGGTCGCGGGCGATCAGGCGGATGTATATGAGACACGAGCAGGCGGAGACCCGAAGCCGGGAACGTTGGAGATCGCCGGCGGCGTCAGTCGGAGACCTCGCCTTCTATAATTTCCCAAATCGTCTTGTAATCCTGGTCGGCGGCGGCGAGCAGGTTCCGCACCCGGTGGGTGGAGGTATCTTCGTACCAGGCAACGGAGCTGTCGCCGCGAAGGACGTTCATCCCGACTTGGTGATTGAAATCTGAAATAGTGCGCAGGCCGTCGGTCGCGATGATCAGACTCTCGTCGGTCAGCCTGCGGCGTCGATCCGGTTGGTCTTCATTGGCCCAGTCTTTGTCGCCGGCGTATTGGTAGTTCATGTAGATCGGTGTCGTAGCGATCACATCGACCCGACGGTAGCGCGGGTATTGGTCTTGATAGCGCTCGTAGGGATGCTCACCGGCATGACTCGGGCAGTAGAAGACCTCCGGCGAGTTGACATGGTACCACCGATACAGCCAGCCAAGCCCCTCCCAGTTCTGATAGGCCATGGGCTTGCTTCCACTGATCGCAGCGCCACCGAGCTTATCGCTACCGAACGGGCCCCCACCGCGGTGGGCAGCCATCATGTTCCGTTTGTTCCGATCAGGCGCGCCGTAGAAGCTATCGGGCAGGCGATCGTTGTTCTCGTCGGCAAAGGTAATCACACCCATGCCGATTTGCCGCAGGTTCGAAGAACAGACCACGCGGCGAGCGTTCTCACGTACCTGAACCATCGCCGGCATCAACAGGCCGGTGAGCAGAACGGTCACGGCCATGACCACCAGCAGCTCGAGAAGGCTGAACCCCCGGCTTGGTCGGGCTGCACCGCCCACCGCGGCGCAATTCGCACCAAAGCCTCGTTTGCCCCAAACCCGGTTTCGGAATGCATGCGTGTGTGTCACGCGGATTCCCGCCCCCATACCAGGTACGCCCATCACCACACGGCCCACCACCAGCCAGCAGCGGTTCGATACCGTGCCGTGGGATGATCTCCCTCGTATGGGGTAGAATATACCGGTTGGAGCGGATCTGCACCAGGAAAGTCCTAAATTTCTGTTCCCGGAGAGGTAATTTAGGGGGGTATGGCTTGCGGGCCCGGGGGCGGGCAGGGTTCTGGGCGAAGTCGTCGAGAGGCTGCAACCGCCCCTAACCCCGACACGGATAGCAGTTTGCAGGAGAGGACCCTTGCATGAGCCAGCAGGACTGGATGCTGATGCATCGCGTAGCCGCTGGTGAGGAGGCGGCCGTCACCGAGCTGTACGACCGCTTCAGCTCGCTGGTCTTTCGGGTGGCCAGGCAGCTCCTGCCCACCCAGGCGGATGCGGAGGATGCGGTTCAGGAGGTGTTTATTCGCCTATGGCAGACCGCAGACCGCTACGATCCTCGCCGAGCCAAGCTCGTGACCTGGGTCATGCTCATCGCTCGACGCCATCTGATCGACCGTCTCCGGCGGAACGCCGTACGCGGGACGATGTCGAGCTTCGAGGGCGACCCCGCCTCGACGAGCCCGGACCGCGCGCCGGATCGCAGGCCGCAGGAGGCGGAGCGCAATGTCCGCTTATTGAAGCGGATTTCCGAATTGCCGAAACTTCAACGAACCGTTATCGAAAGAGCTTATCTACAGGGGTTCACATTACGCGAGGTGAGCGAGCAATTGGAAGCACCCCTGGGGACCGTGAAGTCCGCCCTGAGCCGTGGATTGGCCCGGCTCCGCGAACGGGCCAAAGCTGACTGGGCCGTCTGAATTTCCCATACTTACTTGCCGGACCTCGGCTGAAATCAATCGCCCTTATTTTCCTTCCGGAGATAGATCATCCATGACTTCCCCCGAACCCATGACACGACAAGAGCTATTGGAACTGGCTGCGTTGGATGCACTAGGGCTGCTGGACCGGTACGAAGCCGCGCTGTACACGCGCTCCTTTCACTATGCCTCGGCGCCGGTGCAAGACGAGATCGTGCGGCTGCAGGCTGAGATCGTCAGTGATGAGTCGCTGCTGCCCGAGGAGGAGCCGGACGGCTCATTGCGCGAGCGCGTGCTCAGAAAGGTCGCCGAGGCGATCGAGCGTGAGGCGTCGGAGTTCGCGCCGCTGGCCACGATTGGACGGCGCCGCCGCCATGGACCCGGCGAATCGGACGGGCGCTTGGCCTTCGGGGCCTCCGGTCAGTTCTGGCGAGCCGCCGCGTTCGTCATGGCCGGGGCCGTTGTCGTCTTGGCCTATTTTTCCACGGAGGCGAATCGCAGTAGCAACGAAATGGCTCGTCTGGCCCTGATGAGCGACACCGAACAGTTGGCGGTCGTGCTCGGTCCGATGGGCAGAGATTTCGTGGTTGGCGACAGTCAAAAGATCGCCCTACGCCCGGCGAATGGCGGCAAATTTATTGGCGCCGTATATGTCAACGATGCGATCAACCAGGCGTTTGTCTTCTTTGATGGTCTGAAAAGAACCAACAGCGACGACTACACACTACGCGTCGTCCTGGAGGATGGCACGACCAAGAACCTGCAAGCGTTCCGCAGTAGCGGCATCTTCAGCGGATTCAGAGTTGCGAACCTTTCCGCGAGCCTGCTCGCGTCGATCGCCCGGTGGGAAATCACGGACCTGGCCGGCGCGGTCATACTCACCAGCGCCTGAGCGCGAACGTTCCTTGGCTGAACAACCGGCTCGTCACGCTTGCGACGCGCGGCGAGCCCATTCTTTTTCCACTTCGGACAACTCAGCCACGAGCCGCGCACGCTCCTGCTGCAACGCCTTACAGCGCAGGCCGTCTCGATACACCTTCGGGTCCAGCATCTCGCCGTCAATCTCCGACCTGCGCTGCTCGAACGCCTCGATGCGCTGCTCCAGCTTGCTCAGACTCAGCCCGCCCAACCCTGTGTCGAGCGGCGGCGCTTGCGTCTTCACGGGGCGTTTCTTGCGAACTGACTTTGGTCCCAAAGAGCTTGGCGAACGATCCGCTTGATCTTCGCGGGCGGCCCACTGCGAGTATCGGCCGTGGAAAAAGCGCACACGTCCTTGGCCCTCGAAGATCAACAGTTTGTCACACGTCGCGTCCAGCAGCGCCCGATCGTGCGTGACCAGCAGCAGCGTGCCCTCGTACTCCCCGCCCAGACGCAGCACTTGCTCCAAGCGCTCGGCTGAGGGAATGTCCAGATGGTTCGTCGGCTCGTCCAGGACAAGCAGGTTCCTGGCCGAGGCGACCAGCCCCGCCAACACCGCCCGGCTGCGCTCCCCGCCGGAGAGATTGCCCAGGGGCTTGTCCTGTTCATCACCGGAGAACAGAAACGCGCCCGCCAGATCGCGCGCTTGCTGCTCCGACGCCCGCGCCTGGCCGTCCACCGACACGATCACCGACTGGAGGTACGCCCATACGCTCAGCTCCAAGTCCAGATGCTCATGGAACTGACGGTAGTAACCGATGCTGAGCCGCGAGCCCAGACTCACCGTTCCCTCATCATGTTCCAGCTCTCCCAACAAGCACTTGATGAGCGTGGTCTTACCAACGCCGTTGGGGCCGATGACGCCGATTCGATCGCCGCGCAGGATGGAGATGCTGAAGTCTTCCAAGAGCACATTCTCGTCGTATCGCTTAGCGATGCGCTCAGCGACCGCGACCTGATCGCCTGATCTTGGCGCTTTGGGCAGCCTCAGGTTCATGACACCCGACTCGATCGGGCGCTCGATCAGCTCGTCCCGCTTGAACCGCTCGAGCCGGCTCTCTCGACCTTTGGCCTGTTTGGAGCGCTGCCCAGCCTTGTACCGCCGAATGAACTGCTCCTCGGCACGAATCTTGTCCAACTGCTTTTCGTACGTTCGCGCTTCGGTATATTGCTGTTGATCGCGAAGCTGCACGTACTTGCTGTAGTTGCCGGGATAGTCACGCACAGCGCCGCGTTCGATCTGAACGATTCGGCTTACGACTCGATCCAACAGCCACCGGTCGTGACTGACCAGGACGACCGCGCCGCGATACTCCTCGGCCAGAAAGGTTTCGAGCCATTGCCGGCCGTCGATATCCAGGTGGTTGGTCGGCTCATCCAGCAGCAAGAGATCGGGCGCTTCCAGGAGCAGCTTGGCCAGGGCGAGCCGCGACTTCTGCCCGCCGGACAACACCTGCACCTTCAATCCAAACTGATCGTCGGGAAACCCGAGCCCGTGCAGCGCGGCGTCGATCTTATGATCGATGGCATACCCCCCCGCCGTTTCGATCTTCGACTCCAGCGCCGCCTGGCGTCGCAGCAGCTTCTCAAGTTTGTCGCCGGTCGCTTGAGCCATGTCCTCAAACACCGCTTTGATCTGCACGTGTAGATCATGCAACGCGGCGAACGCACGTTCCGCCGCATCGCGCACGGTGTCCGTTGGATCGAACTCGGGATCCTGGCTGAGATATCCCACGCCCGCGGACCGTTGCACCTGCACGGCGCCACCGTCCGGGCTAAGTTCTTTGAGCATGACCTTCATCAGCGTCGTCTTGCCGGAGCCATTACGCCCCACGAGCCCGATCTTCTGGCCCCGCTCGATCGACATCGTCACCCCGTCGAGCACGACGTGGTTGCCAAAGGCATGATGCACGTTGGCGAGGCTTAGCAGCGACATCGTGGAGGGACAGTAGACCGGCCACGAACGAAGTCCAACAGACAGAGGCGACGGTTTGCCCTACGCCGCCTGATCGTTTCACGAACCAACAGCCCCAGGCCTTTCTCCTAGAATCCAAGACAATCTGGGGGATCGACTTGGGTATTGGTATGATCAAGCACCCTTGGGCGAAGCACAACGCTCAGCACGAGCTGCGCAAAGGCAGTTGATCGATCACGTGGTAGTCGCCCACCGTCGAAGGAGGAAGCGAATGCACAGATTTGAAAACGTCTACAGCATGCGATCCACACTCTATGCCTTCGCAAT
Source organism: Planctomycetota bacterium (assembly GCA_022571635.1). Taxonomy (GTDB): domain Bacteria; phylum Planctomycetota; class Phycisphaerae; order Phycisphaerales; family SM1A02; genus JADFNO01. The sequence continues at coordinate 7,360 of JACZXL010000053.1, read as the reverse complement.
TCTGACCATCACGTCCGTCGCGATCGCCGACGAACCAATCCCAACGGACCCGTCGGCATTTACGATGCGTGACTACCGTCAACGTAGCATCGCAAACGATCGCGTGTGGTACTTGGAAGGCTACAAGCAGCACGGGCATCGCGACGACGCTTGGGATGAGTCGGCTATTGAGTTCATAGAAATGTGCATCGCAGTGTTCAACGATGTACCGAATGCCCCGGACTTCAAAGAGTTGCAGAGTGCTGGGGAACAGGTTGTCAACGCTGGTTGCACCGATCCACTTGTGCTCTACGGGTACGGATACGCGCGGGACCGTCGGAACCATCGGCGCGGCGCCGAGCAATACCTTCGCGCAGCCGTGCAAGGGCTTCCAGACAGCGACTACCCCGCAACTCTACTGGGTAGCGCCGCCTCGAGGCTCGCCAGGTTTCTTGAAGCATGGAATCGAGATGACGAGGCCACGGCATTCCATCAGATTGCTGCGAACGCTTTTGTGCGAGCCGCGGATACCGATCCCCACGATTCCTTTTCGCAACGTGAGCTTGTCTCTCGACTTGAACTACAGTTGAAGGATTACTTGCCGGCCGATATCGCCGCCTCGCTTGCGGATGGGCTTCAAATGGTCGGCGGTATAGACCCTTGCACATTGAACACCGCCCTTGGTTTGCACCACGTCGCTGCCGGCTGGCGTGAGCGCGGGAAAGGCTATGCCAACACGGTGACGGAAGAAGGTTGGGCGGGATTCAAAAAACACCTCGAACAAGCGCAAACGTATCTGGTCAAGGCATACGAACTTGATCCAACACGCCCCGAAGCGGCCACCGCCATGATCACGGTTGCGATGGGTGGATACGCAGCGCCGGGCGAGACGGAGCGGCTTTGGTTTGATCGAGCGGTCGCGGCCCAAATGGATTGGCCACAGGCCTATAGCCACTTGATGTGGTCGATCCGTCCGCGATGGGGCGGCAGTTACGAACAGATGTTTGAGTTCGGCATCGAGTGTGCTCAGACTGAGCGCTTCGATACCGACGTTCCATACTACCTCATCAAGGCGCTGCTCGATATCGATAACGATCAAGAGTACTCACGCCGCTTTTGGCGGCAAAACCGCGTCGATGTGTTTGCTGGGCAGATCCTTGATCAACTTGCTTCTCATCCTTCACATGCGCACCGCGCAAACGAATTTCGAACTATCCAAGCCGGAATCGCTTGGGCAGTGCGCGATTATGAACAGGCTCGCAGGGTGATTCAGCATCTTGCCACCGACATGGAGGCGCAACCGCTGCTGAAAATGCGAATCGCACGTCGACAACTCCTGGATGATGCGAAGGCGTTCACAAGCAGCTTCGCTGACGAAATCCACAGTGCTGACCGGCTACGAGACTTAGGTCAACTCGATGGCGCCGCGAAAACCTATGAACAGATTGCAACTCGCATAGAGGATAATCCACCGCTGGCGGCAATCCTTCGTGATCGAATCGTCACCACTAATCTCCAAACTCAGTTTAACTCGGGTGAGTGGGTCGAGCTGAAGTTCGAGGATGGACTTCCCGGCTGGCGCAAGCGAGCCGGAGCTTGGCACTCATCAACCAGCAATTCCGTCAAAGGAGGGCCAAACGATGATGGCCTCTTTCTCATCAGCGAATTTGACGTCGGACCACGATTCGAGCTGCAAGGCGAGATCGACATGAGCAAACTGCGTCGCGAGAATGACGCAAACACAGGAATCGTCTTTCAATATTTGGAGGCTTTTGATCGGGCCGATTGGCTTGCGTTCCAAATCTACAATAGAGAAAAGCGGGCGTGGATCGGGTATCGGTTTTGGAAGGCCAAAGGTGAATACCTTCCTTTGGGACGACGCGTCGAGCAGTCATTCAAGTTTCATTTGCAGAACTGGGATAACGAAGCCGTGCTCTACCTCAACGGCGAGCTCATGTTCCAAGGCCGGCTTCAACCGACTGACTATTTCAATCCGGGTGCAGCGATCGGACTCGCCGGCAGCTATGCAGGAAACAGTGGGTATGCCGTGTTTCGGGACTTGCGACTGCGGCAGCTTACCGAGCGGCCGGAGGCGCCGCCAACCGATGTTGAAGTGACAGGCGACCCACGATAGGCAGACACAACGCCGATCGCAGCTTGAATAGATGGAACCCGCTTGGGAGAAAATGAGTAATGCACATGCAAGCCTCAGCCGAATCTGAGCAACCAACCAAGGGCCGTTTCGTGTGGCTCGCCATCATGGCTGCGTTGCTGCTCGGGGGCGCAACATGCGGCGTTCTGTGGCTGCGTGAGACTCAGGCCCACAATCTCACCAGAGCCGATCTCCAGACTCAGATTTCTGATCTCCAACAGCACTTAGAAGCATCGGAGCAACTCGCGCGCGACCGCCTGGCGGCGTTGGAACAATCGGATCAGGAAAAAACGACGTTGCACGAGCAGCTTGAGGATTCGCTCGCGCATTCAAACGAACTGACCGATCAACTCACTACCTCGCGCAAAGAAGTCGTCGCCCAGACACAACGCGCAGACGCCGCTGAGAAACAGACAACGATCGAGGCGGACCGCGCGGAGATCGGCCGGCGAATACTCTCCTCTACGTTCTTCAGACTACGAACACAACAGCGTAAGAACCCACAATACCCTTCAGAAGAGCTGTTGGAGCACGCCACCGGACAGATGAAGTCGATCGCGCGCAGGAAGGCGCCGGAGGCTGAAGCGGCAGCGCGTCACGAACTCGGTTGGATCCATTACCAGCACGATCGCTTCGACAGCGCCGAACAGCAGACGCAGATCGCGGTTGACCTGCGACGCGAGTCTTTGGGACCGACGCATCCGGACACGCTCAGGTCGTTGCAGTACCTCGGAAATGCGATGGCCATGCAAGGGAAGTCCACAGAAGCAATCGACGTTCACCGCCAAGCGCTGTCCGGCATGCGCGAGCTGTATGGTACGGAGCCTGACCGCATTCGGCTCCAGCTCGGGTATTTGGCAGATGCCTTGGATATTGCAAGGCGATTCGAAGAAGCGGTCCCGGTGTGGGAGGAGATCGTTCGCCTCAAGCGAGCCGCGTCGCCCGGTCGTTACCGAACGTCGCTGTTTTTCTTGGCGAAGACGTTCCAAGCTGCGGAACGATATGACGAGGCGGAAACGACGTTCCGAGAAGTGCGCGAGATCGATCTCGCCCATCTCGGTCCGGATCATCGGAACTCATTCGCATCGGCAGTTCGGCTGGCTTGGGTTCTCCGCCTCCAAGATAAACAGGCCGAAGCGGATCTGCTCGAGGAAAAGTTCGCATCACTGGCCGAGTTCATGCTCGAAATTGATCAGCCGTTTACGAATGATAGCTATGGCTCCTATCTCGCTTACAGGGGCCGGCTAGAGGAGGCGGAGTTCTACCTCAAACGCAACTACGAACGCGAGGAGCGGGTCGGAACTGACGGCGCTTCGATCAACCAATTCGTGTATCCACTGATTGAACTGTATGAGGCGTGGGACAAACCATATCTAGCCGATGAGTTTCGACAACTCATCGTTGGGCCGAGTAATCGCTCAGGCTGAATCCGCTGCTTGCCGTGCCGCGCCCGCTCAGTACAGTGCCCAAACCATGACCGGAACTAACGGCAGCGCGCGATCAATTATTCGATGGGTAGGACTCGTCGGCGGGCCCGTCCTCGCAGCGATGAGCTACACGGTATTGCCCGAAGATTATAGCGACACCTCCGGACAGCTCGTCGTCTTCACCTCAGCCGGCCGTGTCACCTTAGGCATTATGATCTGGATGGCGCTGTGGTGGCTCACCGAGGCGGTCGATATTTCCGTCACCGCGCTATTGCCCATCGCGCTATTTCCGATTCTCGGGGCCGCGACCATCAAAGCTGCCACCGCGCCCTACGCCAACGAATACATCTTCCTGTTCATGGGCGGGTTTCTGATTGCGCTCTCGATGCAACGGTGGGGATTGGATCGGCGCATCGCACTGATCACACTCAAGCTCGTCGGCAATAAGCCGGTGAACATGATTGGCGGATTCATGCTTGTAACCGCCGTGTTGAGCGCGTTCGTCTCCAACACCGCCACCACCGCGATGATGCTGCCCATCGCACTGAGTGTCATCGATCTCGTTCGGCGAAACAAGACACGCCAAACGATGACTGAAACCGCAGCGCTGCCTGCCCCGGCCGACCACAACTTCGCCCTGTGCTTGATGCTCGGCGTGGCCTACGCAGCCTCGATCGGCGGGATCGCCACCATCATCGGCACGCCGCCCAACGCCATCCTCGCCGGGTTCATCAAGGAGACCTATGGCGAAACGATCAGTTTCGCGCGGTGGCTCATGATCGGTGTACCGCTGGCCGTCGTATTCCTGCCCATTACTTGGTTTCTGCTTACGCGCGTGCTCTACCCAATCCGCATCAAGCGAATCGAAGGTGGGCGCGAACTGATCGCGCGCGAACATGCGCAGCTCGGCCCAATGAAACCCGGCGAGTGGGTGACGTTGATCGTTTTTCTACTCGCGGCCATCGCTTGGATATTCCGAACGATCATCGAACGCCATATTCCGGGGGTCAGTGACCCTGGAATTGCGATGATCGCAGCAATGCTGCTGTTCGTTATCCCGGTCGATCTCAAGAAGCGCACGTTCACCATGAACTGGAGCACCGCGACGAAACTGCCGTGGGGAATACTCATTCTCTTCGGCGGCGGCCTCAGTCTCGCCGCGGCAGTCAAAGTCAACGGCGTAGCCCAGTTCATCGGCAGCACCGTGCCCACGCTTCAAGGTCTCGCCGAGACACAAGGTCTGCGCACGTTGCTATTGATCGTGCTCGTCACCGCCGGCGTGATCTTCCTCACGGAGCTGACTTCCAATACTGCAACAACGACGACCTTGCTGCCGATTCTCGCCGCCATCGCCGTCGGACTTGGGTTGCATCCCTACCTGCTGATTGTGCCCGCCGCGATCGCCGCCAGCTGCGCGTTCATGATGCCCGTGGCCACGCCGCCCAACGCGATCGTCTTCGGATCCGGTTACATCACGATCCCGCAGATGTGCAAGGCCGGCCTATGGCTCAACCTCATCGGCATCGCGCTCGTAACCCTCCTCGCCTACGCCATCATCGTCCCCGTGCTGGGGATAGAACTGTAGCGAACATTTCAGCGGCGCAGCGGTTCCGCGTGAGCGATCATGCCGCGGTCGTAGGGGCAGCGCGTCTTGTCGCAACAGAATGCCTAGGCTGGTTCGCATTCCGCATCAATTACATACCCGATTGCCCGAATTAGGTCGCGCATCCGGTTCTCGTCGAGCGCTCCAACCGGCCCAAGTTCAATTCTGACGTCGAGCTTCTCGATCGCACCAATGCTCTCAGCCTGTGCGCAGCAATCTGATGTGAAGCAAAATTGACCCGCCCGAAACGGCACACAGTTTGGCAGTTTCGACCGTATATCATATTTTTTCGAGGTCACCGTTACCACGACGAGATAGGTGCCCCGATTGAATTCTTCTTTCGACACAACGACGACGAGATGGGGATCGTTCTCGCCATCATCGTACGCCCAGTATATTTGCCCGGCTTGCGGCGCCATTCACTCGGCATCTTTGGCGCGCCGCCGCGCTCTTGCGCGTTTGGTAGCGCGCGCCATCCATGCTGTTTCCTCGCCGTACAGAGCTTCGGGCTCGACGGTCCATCGCGACGAAGAGTAAGCGTGAGCTTCCAGGGTTATTGACTCGCTGTTACTGGCCGTGATACGAACAACGGTCACATTCGCAGTCATCGGCGAGTGGGAAAACTCGATCGCTCCAACCGCTGATCTGGCAACATTCTCGGGTCCAATCACGATCATTCCGGTCCTCCTTCTCTACTTAGATACGATAGCAACTCATCGGGCCAGAGGCTGTTCGCTCTTTCGATAACTTGTTGAATATCCGCCTCTTCCAGCGGTCTAATGGCTTCGTTGTTGACATCCAGGGTGATCTGCAGTCCGTGTTCGGTTGGCTCTGAAACGGTTGTTCCAACCGCCAATCTCGTCTCGCGCGCGATCTCGACGGAATCGATGACAATGCGATGGTTGTGCCGGTCGTCCTGGTAAACTCGGACGCTCTTGCCACCCGTCAGAACGGCGTTAGCGAGTGCTGCTTGCCGTGCAAAGAACGTGTTCACCGCTTCGTCACCGGTCCCGAATACGACCTCCCGAATAAGACCCAAACGGAGCGACTGCCGCCCGGGGATGGCGCGAAAGAACATCGACCGAGCCTGGGTGAATAGCTCCAGGTAGTCGTCAGCTATGGCCGTGTCGCCGATGGGCGGTGGGCATTTGAGGGGATAAACGAACACTGGTCCGCGCGAGGTGAGATCGAACGTCGAAACGGTAACCCGTTTCGCTTCGTCATTGGGCGCTCGGAAATCTGCGAAGACCTTAAATTCTTGCGCACTGGCGTGGACCTTCTGAAACAGTTGCGGTTGTATGCTTCGCATTTCGTCGTAGAAGATATTCAGGCGGGTCTGCTCCTCCCTGTAACTGATTGGCGGGTAGATATCGATACCGAATTTTACAACGTGGGTAAGCACGTCAGAAAGCGATAGGGAGATTGCCTTAGCCACTGGTTTCGGTCTCCTTTTCCGTACATTGGAGCTTTGCGGAGTCTGGAGGATACGCTCATTCTACAGTCAAGAGAAACCAGGGGGTTCGAAGAGAGCTTCGGACCTGCCCAACGAGAGAGACTCGCAACGCGAGCGAGTTCACGCCGACGGCCTGCCGTCGGTCCGAATCGCGATCCGCAACGCCCGCCCAGGGGGACCATTCCCCGGCCGAACGACCGTCCGTCTGCGGATGCACTGTTCGGTGCAGCCGGAACGCCTCGAATCACGAATAGGAACTCGCCACGGCGGGTTGGCGCGATAGGAACTACACTTGAGCACCATGATCTCAGGCGACATCCTCTATTGGCTCGGGTGGATCGGCGTCATCGCGTTCTACTGCGCGATGATCTACCTGGCGTGGTGGGCGCTGTTCAGCGACCGCCACAAAGGCCGACGGCGATGCCCCAAGTGTTGGTACGACATGTGCGGCACCCCCTCAATGACCTGCAACGAATGTGGGCACACCGTTCATTTTGAGAAGCAACTCACCAAACGACGGCGGCGACCGCTCTTTGCGCTACTCAGTTTTGTTTCTTGCGTCGCCATAGCGGGCTACATCAGCGAAAGCCTGGTCGATCAAGGTTGGTTGAACTTGGCCCCCACCAAAGCCTTGATCCTCTCGCTGCCGTTCACGATGGATATCAACGGCTCCACCTACAAGGAACTCGTGCGCCGAATGCGCGATGATGAACTCTCTCAACGCGAGTGGCGGATGTTGATGAAGC
>JACZXL010000297.1 GCA_022571635.1 Planctomycetota bacterium | reverse complement strand
TACCGAAGCGCTCGGCGCTGAACGTTACCGATTCTACCTCGACGGCGACGGTACCGGCAACCCGAACTATTACGTGCAAGCGCTGCGGTTGATGAGCGATCCCGAGGCGCAGCCGATCCTGATTCATTGCGCCGCTGGTGCGCAACGGACAGGCGTTATTGTGCTCCTGTATCGCCACATCATTCAAGGTCAGGACCTCGCCCAGGCGTACCCCGAGAGCTTCCAGTACAAACACAAGGCGGACGAATGGCAACTGCTGGCCTACGTCGCTCAATGGAACGACGAGATCGCCGACTCGTTGCGGACGGGCGAGCCGATACCGGGATTCGATCCGGTCGAGTATCCTTTGGCCTCACCGGCTCGCGATCCCGATTGAGTGGGTCGCACGCCGAGACTGATCCCGGCCGGGTATTGCTTCCCTCCCAACGTCCACCACGAGTCGACGACCTCCAGAATGACCCCACTGCGACCAGACGCACTTAGGCCCGACGCCCAACCTACCTCCCCCAGCCAAACGGGCCTCGTCGATGCGTGGACGGACTGCCGGCTCCGTGATCCGATTGGACACTACTTTCATACGGGCTTTGCGCTGCTGTATGTGCTTTTGCTTCCGCTGGCCACGGCTCCCAAAGATATCGCGTGGGCCGCCTTGGCCATCACGACCGTCGCGCGACTGCCGCGTATTCATCGCTGCTTCAAAGCGCCCTGCCGCGATCGATTGATCTGGCTTCTTTTTGCGTGGGCCGCCTGGCATGGCATCAGTATCTTCTGGAGCGCAGACCCAGCCGCAGGACTCGACGAGTGGGGCGCGTTCCGGGTCGTTCTCACGCCGTTGCTGCTGTGGCCGGTGCTGGACCATGCAGCCCTGTTCATCGGCGCGTTTCTCGTGGGCGTGGTCGGGGCCAACCTCGTTCAACTGACGCAGCAGTTTCATTGGCTCGGACAGAAGCCGTGCTTCAATGGGCGGCTCGACGGTTGGCTGCACGCGGTCCATACCGGAGCGATTTGCGCCGCGGCGATCTGTTGGCACCTGTCGGCCATCCTCAAGGGTAGAAACTGGCTGCGCTGGCTGTCGTTGCTCGGTGCGGCGGCGGCCGTGGCCGGGCTCATCCGCAGCGGCAGCCGGGGCCCGTGGCTCGCCATCGCCGCCACCCTCCCGATGGGCTTGCTGTTGATTGGGCTTACAACTCGTCGACTGCGGCGAGCCGTTCTCGTAATCGCGCTGGTTGGGGTCGTCGGGGCAGGCGTAGCCTGGGTCGCCACCGGCGACTTCGTGACAACCCGCATCGACCAAGCGACCGACGACATCTCCAAAGCGATCGACGGCGATTTTGACTCGGACGTGGGCGCACGTCTGGCCCGCTGGGCCGCCGCCTGGAAGGTGTTCGCCGAGTCACCGCTCCTCGGCACCGGCGCCGGCGGTTTCGGCCACGCGATCGAGGAGCTTGGGTACTCCGACGTGTCGCCCCAGGGACACCACGCCCACTCGGTGTATATGCACGTACTCGCCTGCACCGGCCTGCCCGGAGTGTTGCTTCTCGGGGGCGTCGTCGTCATGAGTGTGCGCCGAGTCTGCAAACGCCCGTCTGAGCATGTCTACTCCATTGGTACGATTCTCGTTTTGAGTACCTGGTTGATCGGTGCGGTGTTCGACGCCTATCACCTCAACGGAAACATGTTCGGCCTGTTCACCCTTATTATCGCATTGACACTGCCTTATCGAAACGATGGCAACAAGTCTCGGCTTGCGCCTATTTGAGTTCCCCGTGGAATCGACGCAGACAATCAACAAGACGCTCGACTTCTGCGACCTGCAAGAGCCGCAAGTGCGCGCGACCGCCAACGAGATCAAACGCTGGGTGTGGCGGTGGCTGCTCAAAGGCGAACCGCTCGGTGTGAACGGGCGAGTAAAGCACCGCTTCTATATACGCCGCCACAAAATGTGGGAGTACGCCCGCGGGCTCGCCCTCACCAACACCTCGGCTCGTACGCGATCGAACGACCGGTCGCTCACCGTGCTGGACATCGGAGGTGCGATGACCGCACCCGTCTTTTACTTGGCCGGACTCGGTGACTCGGTCGTGTGCCTGGATATTGATCAACAACTCACGGACCGGACCAACACGACGGCCGCACGGCGACAACTCCGAATCGACGCCCGTACGACCAACCTGGTCGATGACGATCCAAGCGCCGCCGACCTCGGCGTCGACGACGGATTCGATCGGGTGTTTTGCTTTTGTGTGATCGAGCACGTGCCGGCCCCGGGGCAGACGGTGCTTGCGCAACGGATGGCTGCCCTTGTGAAACCCGGCGGGATGCTCAGCGTGACGTTCGATTTCGGCGAAGACGCGCCCTCCGAAGCGCCGCTTCGCACCATTCAGCGCGTCGACGAGCTCCGATCGGCGATCGGCCTGCCGCTGATGGGCAACGACCCCTTCGTCGACACCGGGTCTCGACATCGGTTGGATCGACGGTACCCGGACCGTTTGTTCACCTTCGGATCGATGTTCTTCCAACGACCGCGATGAACCGCCGGCACGCACACGACCTCGCAGCTAGAGTGAGCGGACAATGATCGACTGGGTTCTTTGCATCGGCGGGGCGTACATCCTGGGATCGATCCCCTTTGGTTATCTGCTCGGCCGAGCCCGGGGTCTCGATATTCGGCAACACGGGTCGAAGAACGTCGGCGCGACGAATGTCGGGCGTGTGCTCGGCCGACGGCTCGGTCTCATTTGCTTCTTCTTGGATGTATCCAAAGGCGCCGTTCCGGTCATCGTCGCAGGTGTGCTCAACGATCTGATTGCACAACCGATCACGTCCATACCGCCATCGCAGATGTGGCTGTGGCTCGCGGTCGCCTGCGCAGCGGTCCTCGGACATATGCACTCGCTTTTCCTGGGACTGCGCGGCGGCAAGGGCGTGGCCACCGGCTTCGGCGCGATGCTGGCGATGTGGCCGCTGCTGACCTTCCCCGCTTTGGGGGCGATGGTCATTTGGTACGGCATGTTGCGGCTGACACGCTACGTCTCGATCGCGAGCATGACCGCGTCCCTCAGCCTTCCGCTGGCGTATCTGGTCCGCGCTCTGCCACCCAATGCGACGGACGTCGAGCTTTCCCAGACCCTCGCGCGGGTGTGGCAAACCTCGCCGCCGCTGATTGTCACCACTGTCCTGGCGCTGCTGATCGTCTTCAAGCACCGAACGAACATCGCGCGCTTGCGCCGCGGCGAAGAGCCAAAAAGCGACAGTTCGTAATCGCGGCGCGCTACTTGGATTGAACAATGACCGGAAGCAGGATCACCGCCTCGGGACTCTGCTGGACCAGCCGGCCGGCGGCGTCGCGGGCCTGCGCATAGTCCACAAGCGCAAACACATCGGTCGACGGCTGCGCCTCGCCGCTCGCCTCGTCCAAGCGGAGCATGCGCAGCGTTGTCGTCTGCGCTTCCATGATCTGCATCTGGGCGAGCGCCGCACGCAACTGCGAGGCGGGGATCGCAATGGTGTAGTCCGCGCCCCGCCGAGAGAAGTCGAGTTGTTGCTCGAACGACGGCGCGAGCGCTTTCGGTCCGTACAGATGCTCGCTGCGGTGATCCGTCTCCGTTGGACGGCGTTGCTCACGCTTCGCCAACTGGATCTTGGCACGGGTGGCGACGAGCGTGAGATCCGACAGCGACTGAGGTTGGCGATCGAGCCGGCTCGATCGACCGGCGTCGGACCGAGCCTCAAGTTCGCCCGGACCGATGTCGGCCCGCGCGGTCACCAACCACGTCTCCGCCAGACGCTGGGCCTCGGCAAAGCTGAAGTTCCGAACGACCGCAGACCGGTTGGGAAATCGCTGCGCGACGTTCTGGAGGATGCGCTGGGCGTCCTGTGCGTCGGCGAATCGCAGCACGATGGCGAAGTCCGCCGCCAACAGTTGAACTTTCCCATTACCCAATTCGTTTGGACTTGGCCGCCGACCGCTACGAGCGAACCGCGCCGGCGCCACTTCATCGTTTGCGTCCGCGACCGCAGCGACAAGGGGAACATCCAGCGGGCCACGATGGTGGATCGTTGACCCGGGCGGGAGCACGCCCCCGCCCCCGGATTGCTCGGCAATGAGAGGCCTCCGCGTGATCCACGCATCGCCGCCGGAGGATGACGAGTCAATGCTCGCCCGCGCTGGATCGGTGGCCATCGCGAATTGATCCGCAGGCTCAGGGCTCGTTGATGACAGCCGCCCAGAGACGGCCACCCAATAAACACCTCCGAACAGCATCAGCCCGATTC
>JACZXL010000052.1 GCA_022571635.1 Planctomycetota bacterium | reverse complement strand
GATCTTGTAGCATCACGCCATGGCAGGAACGGGACCACGTCGCGGCCTCAAAACCGATGGTATCCCGATTCAATCGGAACCTCGCCCATGCCAATATCCAGTGGCACGGGCATCCTGCCCGTGCAGAGGTCACGCCATGATAAGTCGCACGGGCAAGTCTCCATAGGCGACTCGCCGAGGCGAGATGCCCGTGCCACCGGAGTCGCGCCGATCGATCCGTCGGGACCGGCAAATGTATCGTAGTGCCAGACGACCAGCGCATGCAGCCGCTACGTCTTCATTGAAACTGCTCTAGCGGACCTCGACGGTTCGCTTGTCGTCACTGCGGGTCAGTTCCAGCGCGCGGCCATGCACGCCGTCGGCCGTGGCCATCAGCGATTCGCAAAGCCGGGTCACGGCCGGCACGTCGGGGTAATCTTGCTGCACGTTGGCGATCCGCTCCGCCATGGCGGTGTGATTGTCGCGGAACAGACGCTTGAACGCGTCCTTCACGGCCTCGATGTGGTCGGCGCTGTAGCCGCCTCGGGTCATGGCGATTGAATTGATCGCGCGGACCTCGGCCGGGTTGCCTTCCACGATCATGAACGGCGGCACGTCTCGGGTGATGCGGGCCAATCCACCGACGAACGCGCACGTCCCGATCGTCACAAAGTGGTGAATCCCCGCCCCGCCGCCCGCGTTCGCCCCGTCCTCGATTCGCACGTGCCCGGCCAACATCACCTGATTGGCGATCGTGATGTGACTACCCAGTTGGCAGTCGTGGGCGATATGCGCCGCGACCATGATGAGGTTGTCGCTGCCGATTCGCGTCACTCCTCCGCCGTTGTCGGTTCCGCGATGGATCGTGACGTGTTCACGGATGCAGTTACCATCGCCGATCTCGCACGTGGTTCGTTCGCCTCGCCACTTGCGGTCCTGCGGATCGGCTCCGAGCACGACGAACGGATAGATATGGTTGTCCCGTCCGATCGTCGTCAGCGACTGGATCGTCACGTGGTTGTGCAGCACGGTCTCTGGGCCGATGACCACTTCCGGCCCAATCACACTTTGCGGACCGATCACCACCGAGTCGTCGATCTGGGCTGTCCGGTGAATGATTGCGGTTGGATGTATCTGGGTCATTGAGCACTCTCGGGGCGGCGCGGGTGCTTCCGCGCACGCCGGATGCTGTCGATGCGGCTACTCTCGCTCGGCATCGACCATCATGAACCTGATCTGGGCCTCCGCCGCCAGCTCCGACCCCACATAGGCCCGGCACTTCACGGTGCCGGTGCGGGGCTTGGCGCGGATCGCTTCGGCCTCTATGACTAATTGATCGCCCGGGGTCACCGGGCGGCGTAGTTTTACCTTGTCCAGACTCAGTAGCACGGCAATCTTTCCGGCATGCTCCAGTTTCTGGCTCATCAACAGCCCGCCGAGTTGGGCCATCGCCTCGACGATCAGCACCCCGGGCATAATCGGCGTCCCGGGGTAGTGGCCCGCAAAGAACGGCTCGTTGATCGTCACGTTCTTGACCCCGATCGCCTTGTGGTCGCCCTCGATCGCCACCACGCGGTCCACCAGCAGCATCGGGTAGCGGTGGGGCAGCAGCCGCTGGATATCGCGTATATCGAGCTTCCGGCCCAAAAGCAGCGCGTCCTGACGGTGGGTCGCCTCCATCTGTTGAACGATCTTGAGGCACATGCGTCGGTTCAGCTCGTGCCCCGACTTGTAGGCCACGAACGCCCCATGGACGTCGCATCCCACCAGGTACAGGTCGCCGAGCAGATCGAGGATCTTGTGTCGCACCGGCTCGTTGTCGTACCGGTAGCTGTTGTCGATCGGACCGTCGTCGCCGATCACGAGCACGTCCTTGGGGGTGAGGTGCCGGCACATCCCTCGATCCCACAGCGCCTGCGCTTCCTCTTTGAGGCTGTACGTTCGCGCTCGCGCCAGCTCATGCTCGAAGTCGCCGTTGCCGGAGGCGAAGGACTGAATCTGCCGTTTGATTCGGTGGGAGTTCTCACCGTAATCCAGATCGAAAACGACGCGAAACTCATCGGTCTGGCCGGGGAAGACGGCCAGCATCGCATCGCCCTCCTGGACAAGGATGGGCTCGGTGATGCGATGGATTCGCCGCGGCGCGTCCTGCGTGACCATGCCCACTTCGAGCATCGGCTCCACGAACGGCGCAGCCGAGCCGTCGCCGCACGGTAGCTCCGGACCGTCCAGTTGCACCAGCACGTTGTCAACGCGCAGTCCGGCCAGGGCTGACATGCAGTGCTCAATCGTCTCGATCGACGTTTCACCCATTCGTAAGGTTGTGCGACGGGCTCGACGGGCGAGGTGGCGCACCAGCGCGGGGATCTGAACCGGCGGGGAGATGTCAACCCGCTCGAAGACGATGCCGTGGTTGACCGGGGCAGGCAGGATCGTCGCCGTGGCCTCTTCCCCCAGCAGCAGCCCCTTGCCGGTAACCCGCACCGGACCGGCCAGCGTCTGCTGCTTCGGCCCCGCCGCGCTTCCTACCGTTCTCACTTGTTCGGCCGCGTCGAGCATGGTGATAACATTTCAAGAGCCGGAGACTCTTGCTCTCTTCCGCCTGGGGTTGCGACAATCACACAGCGATCCTACACCTGCTGGATCCCCGCGAGGCGGGACACGCGTTTCATCCAACCCGGTAGTTTACGGATGGCCGCCCACTGCGGCAATGTTTGTGTCCCATCTGTGGCCGGAAGCCCCAAATAGGTCTTCCCATCGGGGATATCGCGTATCACGCCTGATTTTCCCCCGATCTTGACTCCATTGCCGATCTGTGCCTGCTCCGCGATCGCCACGGCCCCGCCGACCCGAGCCCCATCGCCGATCGTGACCGAGCCTCCCCACACCGTCAGACCGGCTATGACGCAGTAACGGCCGATTCGACAGTTGTGGGCGATCGGGCACAGATTGTCGATATTCGTGCCCTCACCTACGACCGTCGCCCGGAACTTGCCTCGATCCACGCACGAGTTGGCCCCGATCTCCACATCGTCTTGCAGAATGACGACGCCCAGATGCGGCGACTTCCCGGAGCGCTTGCCGTCCGCCGCTGGCCGACGGCCGAACCCGTCCGCCCCGATCGGTACGTTCTGATTCAGGATCACCCCGCGGCCGAGCCGGCGCCGCTTGCGCTACATCACGTTGACGCTGACGATCTCAAGTCTCGCGCTGCCGTGCAGTTCTCCGGCAACCTGCTCGGCCAAGGCTGAGGTCGTGTACACGGTCTTCGCCTCGCTCATCGGCGCGGCGCCTCCCAGCATGGCCCCTGCACTATTGCTCGTTGATCCATGCGATCAGTTCGTCCGTGATGTCAAACTCAGGGTTCGCGTATACAACCCGACGCAGCGACATCTGCTGCACCACCTGAACGTCGGTGCCGAGACGCAGCTCGACAATCGAATCATCCGTCAGAATGAAATCGATGTTGTGTTGCTCGGCAAACTCCGTCGCCGCAAGAACGATCTCATCGTACACCTGCGTCCGTCGTTGGGCCGTCTTGGCGTCCAGCTTTGCCGCCTTGAACTCGATCCAGGCGCGATGGTCCGCCACCGCGGCCAGGAGCGTCTTTTCGGCTTCCCGGTACTTGGGCGTCCCGGGCACGAGAAATTCGAGATTGGCTTGAAGCGTCTTGATTTCCTGACGCAGCGCCTCCACCCGGTCGTCCAGTTGCTGCCCCAGCGCCTCCAGCTCGGCCTGCGCCTCCGCCCGCTGGTCGCTGGCGTTGAAAACCTTCTGGAGGTCTACGAACCCGATCACCGCAGGACGCGTGGGAGCCATCGACAGCAGCGCGTAAGCCGGTCCAACGCCAACCGCCAAGGCGAGCGCGATTCCTAGATACGGTCGCCGGGTCATGATTGTAATGAGTCGTTGCATGGATTTGACTCCGTATGGTTACGTGTTGGTTATGCCAATGTATGTCATGCCGAAGCCGACACGGCGCTCGCGGCCTCGTTCGTGCTGTGCCGACACCGTAGCCAGGCGAGTTCGGGCTCAAGGCCCGGCCTGAGCGGCATTGAACGCGTTGTTCATGCGCATGATCAGATCTTCGGTGATGTCCAAGGTCGGATTCACGAACAGCACCTTCCGTCTGGCTAGTTGCTGGAGAACCTGAACTTGCGGCACAACACGCGAACTGCGGTCAAACGGCAATGCGTCGCCGGAATCGTCAACGATCACGATGTCGTACCCCTCCGTCAGCGCCAGGGTTTGGATCGCATCAAAGACCTTCTTGTACAAATCCTGTAGGCGGACGGCCTTGTCCAGTTCGTGTTCTCGCTTGGCCGTCTGCAACCAGGAATCGTTCTTGAGCGTTTCCAGCGCGATCTCGTCGGCAAGCGCCTCACGATCCGTGGCGTCGACGGTGTTGCGGTGCTCCTCTTTCAGCGCCTCGATCGCCTCCTGGCGTGCCTGCGCTTCCGTCTCGATCTCGCCCAGGAGTTGATCGACACCAGCCGCCGCTTCCGCCCGCTGCTTGAGCCCGTCGAACAGCGGCTCGATTCGGACGACGGCTACGACCGTTGGACCCGGGGCCGCCGCTCGTCCTGCGAAAACCTCGTAGCCGGCCACGACCGCCAGCAGAATCACGATCACGAAGACCGGCAGGTTCATGGTGATCTTCATCGATTTCATTGCATCCATCCTCTACACAGAGCGTTCGATTCGAAGCCTCGGACAGGCCAACATGATATCCGTTACACGGCATTGTTGCCGTGACGTTCACTACGGTAGAGACGAGGACGAATTACCGGATGTGTGCTAGAACGGCAGCTCGGCGCTGAAACTCAGCACCTGCGTATCGTCTCCCTCCTCCTTCAGCAGCGGTACCGCAAGGTCGAAGGCAATCGGGATCGGCCCGAATTGGGGAATATAGATACGAATGCCCACCCCGATCGACGCCCGGTATTGGTCGAAGCCGAGATCGTCGGTGACCGTGCCCGTATCGAGAAAGACGACGCCGGTGAGGTTCTCCGACACCAGCGGCACTTCGTACTGCGCGCCGGCGAAGAACAGCCAGTTCCCGCCGATCGGGTCCTCGCTTGGTTCGCCGTTGTCGGCTCGGATTCCCTTGGGGCTGACTTCACGGAAATCAAAGCCGCGGAACGACCGGCCGCCGAGATAGAACCGTTGGTACACCGGCGCATCCCCGCCGAAGATATACCCGGCTCGCGTACTCAGCTTCAGGATGGACTTTCGCCCCAGAAAGTCCTCGTACAGCGTGAGGAAGACGGTGTATTCGGCCGAGGCGGTTGTAAAGTCGAAGTCCCCCCCGAGCAGGCCGCTTTGATCGATGCTGAATTCGAGCCGACTTCCCCGCCCGGGCCGCGTCAGTGTTCCCACCGTCGTTCGTGTCAGGCTCAGTCCGAACGATGTAAGGTTGTTTGGTCCAGCGTCGTCGAAGATCACCGTTGGCGAGAAGTCGTCGATGTTGTTCAGCTCCACTTGCTCAAACCGGGTGTTGACCGAAACGTTCCACACGTCGCCGAACCGCCGGCCGAGGCCAAGTGAGAGCGTCACACGCTCTTCGTCATACCGCCGGAACTGACGATCCCGGAACGACCCCGAAACGCGCAGCGAGTTGTTCGTGTCGAACAAGTACGGTTCAGTAAAACTCATCACGTATTGGAACAGCTCGTCGCCCGGGCGCAAGGTGGCGGAGAACTGTTGCCCCGCCCCCCGGAAAGCGCGACCCTTCAGTAGCTCGCGGATCGACTCCGGGTAATCGGTGATATCAAAGTTGCGCTGCACCAGCGACAGCTCGCCAAAGACGCCCGCATCCGAGCCGACCGCCAGCCCGAAGTTCACCGATCCCGTGTTTCGCTCCTTCACGTCCACCAGCACGTCGCGGTACCCCGGATTGCTCGGGTCGGGATCCTGAACCGTGATGTTCACATCATTGAACAGCCGGGTTCGGCGCAGCCGTTCGATCGCCTTGTCGATTTCGGTGATATCCAACGGCCGGCCGGGCCGTATCCCGCGCACGTGTCGGCGAATGACCTTGTCGCGTGTCAACGTGTCGCCCTGGATATCGACGTGGCCCACCTTCCAAGGCGTGCTCTCGTCGATGATCAGGACCAGGTCGACCACCGGTCCGTCGGGCGTCCGTTGGCTGATCGACGCGATCCGTCCCATTCCCGACCGCGACGGCTGGTTCGGCATCGCCAGGTCGTAGCCCAGCCTGGCGTAGGCGTTGCGGATCACGCGCAGCGACTTGCGGATCTTGTCCTGGCTGTACACATCTCCGGGCTTGATCTGAAGCATCGCCGTCAACTGCTCAGTTGAGAACACGCGCAGCGGATCAGGGTCGGTCCGAACCGACCGTAGCGTAAACTGTCGACCCTCGATGATCGGGAAAACGACTTTCGCTTCGGTCTGGTCCGGGCTGAGATCTACCCGGTGTCCGATGCGCACATCGAGGTAGCCGCGGTCCTTGTAGAACCGATCCAGCGCCGCCACGTCGTCGGTCAGCTTCTCCTCATCCAGCTCACCCCGCCGAAACAGGATCACCGCGGTTCGTGTGCCGATCTCAGCGTGCAACTGCGCAGCCGTGAACGCCTGGTTGCCCTCGAACTCGATGGCCTTCACCTTGACCCGCGGTCCTTCGACGATCCGAAACAGAAGGATCCCCGTGTCCTGCAACTCTGACTCGTCAACGGAAATGGTCGTGAGGTAATGCCCGCGCTCGCGATACAGCGCCCGCATGGCACGCTTGGAGTTCTCAATGAGAAAATCGTCCCGCGGGCTGCCTTCGATCGGCGCCACCGCGAGCAGGTTCTGGTCGGGGATTACCCGGTTGCCCACGACTTGGACGGCGGTGATGATCGCCTGCTCGACCACGCGAAAGGTCAGGGTCACCGAGCCGTCGGACTCCAACGTTGCGAACGCATCGACGGTCTTGAACTCGCCCAGACGGTTCAGCAGCCTGACATCGGCCCGGGTGGTCTCCCAATCGAAGGGGTCGCCGATCGCGGACCGCAATTGATTGCGGACCAATCGCTCATCGACGCGCTGGACGCCTTCGATACGGATGGAGGAAATCGGCCGGTCCTCCAAATCCGTGTCCGGAGGCTGTTGCGCCTGTGCACAAACCACCTGAACTGCCAAGAGCACCCAAGCTAAAACAAGCGGATTCTGCGTTGGGAGTATGGGCGCGTGTCGCATGAGCGTGGGGGAGGATACCGGGCCGACTTGAGCCCAACAAGGCACCCCTTCGGCGGCCGGATCGAACGTGGACGAGAGGAGGGAATTGACCCTAACCCGGCACCGGGCTAGGTTCGTGGTGAGAAAAACGATGGCGATGTCCTTGGCACAACTCGCTCAGCGGATCGACGCCACCGTCTCGGGCGACCAGGCGGTTCAAGTCACCGGGTGCGCGCCGATCGACCAGGCCGGGCCCCATGATGTCACCTTCCTGGCCAACGCGAAATACCAGAAGTTCCTGGAGACGACGAAGGCGGCCGCGGTGATCGTGGATGCCGAGGTGTCGTGCCCGCCCCATGTCGCGCGTCTGATCGCCGACGACCCGTACTTCGCCTTTCGCAACGCCGTCGTGGCCCTGGCGGGGTTTCGCCAGCATCCCCAGCCGGTTGATGCGGACCCCGGTGGGATCAGCGCCCACGCCCAGGTGCATCCGGAGGCGACGGTCGGCGAGGGCGCCATCATCCATCCTTTCGCGGTGGTCGAACAGGGCGCGACGATTGGTCAGCGGTGCGTGTTGTATCCGGGCGCATACGTTGGCCGAGCATCCGTGCTCGGAGACGAGTGTGTTCTTTACCCCAACGCGGTGATCTACGAGCACTGCGTTCTTGGTGATCGTGTAGCGGTGCACGCCAACACCGTCGTCGGGCAGGACGGATTCGGGTACGCCACACACGGCGGTGTGCATCACAAGATTCCTCACGCCGGCCGCGTCATCATCGAAGACGACGTTGAGCTTGGGGCCGGCTGCGCGATCGAACGTGCGACAATGGGGGAGACGCGCATCGGCAAAGGAACGAAATTCGCCGACCTTATCTCGATCGGCCACGGCACGAGGATCGGCAGCCACTGCCTGTTTGTGTCGCTGGTCGGTGTCTCCGGTTCGGTGGATGTGGGCAACTACGTGGCATTAGGCGGACAAGTCGGGGTCACCGGCCATCTGACGATCGGCGACGGCGTACAGGCCGCCGGCAAGACCGCCATTGTCCAGGACGTTGAGCCGGGCAAGAAAATCGGGGGTATCCCGGCCGTCGACCTCGACCAGGCCAAGCGAAATGCCCTGGCCGGCATGGATCTGTATGGCCTTGTCCAGCGCGTCAAGCAGCTCGAGCGCGAGCTGCGCCGGCTCAAACAAGACGCCCCGAACCTCCAGCCGGCGCCGGACAAGATTCACCGATCGTGAACGAGCCGAGCGAAGGACTTTCACCGATCGCGGTGTCCGGGGCTACCTTGGTCAAGATCATGTCCACCACCACTGAACCGTCCATGATGCTCCGAACGCCCTTCCACGAGTTCCACGTCAACCAGCGGGCGAAGATGGTCGAGTTCGCCGGCTGGGAGATGCCGATGCTCTATCACTCCATCATCGACGAGCATCGGCAGGTTCGCGCCGCCGGCGGCGTATTCGACGTCTCGCATATGGGTCGGCTGCGCTTCACCGGCCGCGACGCCTGTCGGTTCCTCGATCATGTCTGCACTCGCCAGATCTTCGGCATGGCCGATGACCAGGCCCGCTATTCGCTTGTGTGCAACGAGCAGGGCGGATGTCACGACGACGTCTTGGTCTACTTCTTCGGCGATGACGAGTACCTGATGGTCTGCAACGCCGCCAACCGACTCAAGTTGCTGGATCACTTCCAGCGGGTGCGCGGCGATTTGGAGTTTCAGCTGCACGACGAAACGGCCGAGACCGGCATGCTCGCCATCCAGGGGCCGAAGGTGATGGAACTCATCAAACCGCTCGCGCCGGAGGTGACCGAGCTGAAGCGCTATCGGTTCTTACGCAAGGACGTGCTCGGGGCGACGGTTCTCGTGTCGCGCACCGGCTACACCGGAGAAGATGGGGTCGAGATCATCATGCCGGCGGCGCTGGCGGCAGCGGCGCTGGGTTTCCTCGTCGGCAACATCGACGCCGACGATGCCCCGGTCAAGCCGGCCGGCCTTGGCGCCCGCGACACCCTGCGCCTCGAAGCGGGGATGCCGCTGTACGGCCATGAGATCACCGAGCAGTTCGATCCCCTTTCCGCCGGCTTGAAGTTCGCCGTCAAGCTTGACAAGGGCGATGACAACCCGGACGTGGGGCATTTCATCGGCCAGGACGCGCTGCGCCGGATCGCCCAGGATGGTCCCACGCGCCGCCTCGTGGGATTGGTCCTTGACGGGAAGCGCACCGCGCGCCAGGAAATGAAGGTCATGCGCGACGGCGCCGAGATCGGCTTCGTCACCAGCGGGTGCGCCAGTCCCACGCTAGGTAAGTCGATCGCCATGGCATTTGTTGGGGCCGAGCACGCCGAGCCCGGAACGACGGTGCAAGTCGATCTGGGCCGCACCATGGCCCACGCCGAGGTCGTCAAGTTGCCGTTTTACAAAGCTGGATGAGCAGATCTCCAGCTCAGCCTAGAGCAGTTTCAACGAAGAGAAAATGGGACTTATCCCCATTTATGTCATGACGTGACGCTACGGGATCGTTGAAACCGCTCTAGCGATCCGCTTCGATCGGCGTCTTTGTTTCCGCGGGTTCCTTCTCATCTTGCTCGTTCTTTTTCTTCGGCCACGCTTGCCCGAGCCACGATTCGTATGCTGCGACCTGTGGGTCCGTGGGCTCTTTGACGCGGCGCAACGTCCATTTGCCATCGGGCTTGCTCGCAAGCGTGATGGAAAGCTCGCGCAGATCATCGTGCCGAAACAGCGTCAGACGAATCTCGTCGCCCGGTTCGTACTGTTTCAGGCGCTCATCGAGCTCACCTGCGGTAACGCGCCGACCGTCGATCGCCAGCAATTCGTCGCGCGGTTGAACGCCCGCTTCATACGCCGGGCTATCCGATCGCACCGACCGGACGGTGTTACCGCCCATCACGAGCCCGAGGTACGCCTTGATCGGCGCATCGTCGGCTTCGTCTGAATCGCTGTCCTGCGGCTCGTCTTCCATCGCCGCGTCGTTGTTGGAATCCTGACCGTTCTCTTCGTCATCACCGTTCTCATCATCCTGCTTGGCGGCTTTGAAATACAGCTCCAACCCGACGGTCTCGAGGGCGGACTCGAAATCGAGCTCCTCCGTGCCCCGCACGTAGCGCTCAAAGAACGCCGTGAGATCAACCTCCGCGATCTCATTGACCATGTTGATGAGGTCCTGCGGCGTGTAGCCCGGGCCTGAAAGCGGGAAGCGCTCGTACATCCTCCGCATCACCGCGTCGAACGTGGCCACGCCTTGCGTGACACGCCGAATCTCCAAGTCCAGCAACAGGCTCACCAATGCGCCCTTGGAATAGAACGAGACTTCCGAGTTGACGTCATCCGGCGAGGGACCGAACTTGATCCACACATCGAACGACGAATCCTCCAGGCTCTGCACAAGTCGGCCGGGACGATCGCGGTGCCGGTTGATCGCATCACTGATGATCTGAAGGTACTTCTTCGGCTTGATCAATCCCGTTCGCACCAGCGTGAGATCGTCGTAGTAACTCGTGGCGCCCTCGCAGACCCAGAGCAGCTTGGTGTAGTTTTCGCTCTGGTAGTCGTAGGGGTGGATGCCCGCCGGTCGAAGCTGCTTCACGTTCCACGTGTGGAAAAATTCGTGCGAGACCAAGCCGAGAAAACGGCGGTAGGATTTCTCATCCTCCAGGGATCGACGCGAAGTCTGCATGATCGTCGAGTTCAGATGCTCCGTGCCTCCGCGGGCGCCCTTGCCCACGTGCAGCAGGAACACGTACCGCTGATAGGGCAGCTCGCCGAAGATTTCACGCTGCGCCTCGACGATCTTGGTGAAGTCCTCGATGAGCTGATCCTCGTCGTATTTCGCCTCGCCCCAGATCACCAGTTCATGAGGCTTCCCCCCCGCCTGGAATCGAATCACATCGTGCAGACCGATCTCGATGGGCGAATCTACGAGCACGTCGTAGTTCCGTGCAACCAGCGTGGTCGAATCATCCGCCTTGAAGTCAAGACCGCTGGCAATGCGCCAACCCTCGGGCGCGTCGATGTGAACTTCCACAGGATTCTGCCGGCGATCAGCGTTGTACAAAAACACACTCGATCCCGAAAGGAAAGCGTGCGTGTCGTCCACGTGCCGTGTGCGATCCCCTAGCGAGTTGGCGTAGATGCGATAGTCCACGCGAAGAACGTCCGTGCCGCCGGTTTGGACGCGCCAGGTCGATTTGTCGATCTTGTTGATGTCCAGTGTTTGCCCCGTGCCGTCAAACGCTTCAACCTCCCGAACCGTCGAGGCGTGATCAAGCACGATGTATCGTCCCGGCCGCCAGATCGGAAGCGACAAGTCCACTGTTTCCTCGTGAACGTCGCGAAGCTCGATGGACACGTCGAGCATCTGTGTCTGGGGCTGATCGAGGCGGACCGTATACCGCACGACCGACGAATCGGTTTGCCTCGTGTCGACTCTCGCTCCGGCGAGGCTCGCGCACGAGATCAGGATTCCTGCGCTCGTGCCGACCAGCACAAGCGCGCATCGCATCCGACGCTGTGGACCAGAGGCGAGACTCATCGCCTAGAGCATAAGGTCAATCCAGCTGTTGATCGCAATCGTGTCCCGGAGGTGATGGTGGCCGAGCTTGGGTCAGCCGGCCTTGGCCCGCGGCTGGCGTTCGTTGGCCTCGTTCGGCTGGCCGTTGGATTGGCGGAAGAATCGGCTCGGCCGATCGTCCTGAAGCTGAGCTTGCAGCTTTTTGAGTGCATTGACCTCGATCTGGCGCACGCGCTCGCGGGTCAGGCCGACCTCGTGGCCGATCTGCTTGAGCGTCAACGGCTCCTTGCCCTCCAGCCCAAACCGTAGCCGCAGGACCTTCGCGTCCCGCTCGTCGATCGCGTCGATCAGCTTCAGCAGGGTGTCGAACTCCTCCAGCTCGGCGATCCCGTGCTCCGGCGACTCGAGGCGGTAGTCCTGGAACATCTCGGCGAAATCAACGACCTGACCCTCTTCGTCCAGCGGCGCCTGAGTCGTCGTCCCGCACGCCTTCATCGCTCGTCGAATGATCTGGAGTTTCTTCATCGGGACCTGCATCATTTCAGCCAGCTCCTGCATGGTCGGTTGGTGACCGAGCTCCTCCTCCAGTCGGCGCGTCGCCTGTTTCCATCTGGCGATGAGCTCCACCATGTATGCAGGAATATGAATCGGCTGGACCGCATTGATCAGCGTCCGTTTGATCGCCTGCTTGATCCACCACGAGGCGTAGGTGGAGAAGCGCGCCCCTTGCGCGGGATCGAATCCTTCGACGGCCCGGATCAAGCCGACGTTGCCTTCCTCGATGAGATCGCCCAGGGGAAGGCCGCGGTTCATATAGTTCTTGCTGATGGAAACGACCAGCCGCAGATTGGCCCTGACCATCCGGTCCTTGGCGGCGGGGTCGTTCTCATTGATGATGCGCCAACCGAGTTCGCGCTCCTCCAGGGCATTCAACAAGGCAACCTCGTTGATTTGCCGCAGGTAAAGCTGCAGATCGGATTGCAAGGCGAAACGAACCATGCGGATCCTCTATCTGCTGACCGGGAGAACCGTGAATCGGTCCGACGACGTTGCCGCCGAACCACAAGACATGCAACCAACCCATTCGCTATCCGTAGCGAACGGGGTAATGGATGCAGCAGGATTCAAAGATTGCCCAGACACCCGAGGGTCACCTCCAACCGCACGCTGGGTCCGACCCGGAACGCAACGCGGGGGCCCCGTAGCCTCGGCCGGATGCGACGGCGAATTGAGCCGGCCCCAGCGTCCGATTAGGCTGTCGCGGCGACCTCGATAGGATGACTCGGACCACTTGCCCAGCTTCTGGCCCGTCCGATGAGTGACATCGACTTGACAACGCTTCTGCGATCCTGGCCATATGAGCCCGGACGTATCTGCGCCCGTCGCATCGCCGGAGACGACGATCGACCCAAGCTCCAGGTGCGCCTGGACCTGGGCGTTCTGCAGATGGAGATGCAAGGCCGTCCCGACGGGCTGCGCCCCGAAGGATTCGAGTCGCTGCTCGCCTTCCAGCAGGATCGCCTCGACCGCTACACCAAGCAAACCGGCGGGCCGGAAGGATTCGTCCTCGGCGCCGACGAGGCGCGGGCCCTGCGCGAGGAGGCGGTGCAGTACTACCACCGCTATGTCGGGTTGTTCTCGCTGGGCGATTTTGAGGGCGTGATCCGCGATACGACCCGCAATCTGGAGGTCTTTGATCTGTGTCGAGACTACGCCGCCGAGGAAACCGACCGGACCGTGCTCGAACAGTTCCGCGCGTATGTGATCATGATGCGAACTCGGGCTCAGGCGGAGCAGGCGATGGCCGCCGACCATCCCAAAGAGGCGCTGGGGGCGATCGACGCCGCCCTGGCCGAACTCAAAACGCTCTTCGAGCAGGCCGGCCACGCTGATCTGTATGAACAGGCCAATGAAGTGCAATTGCTTCGAGGCATGCGCGACGCGCTGGTCCCCAAATTGCCCGGCAGCCAACGGGTGGAGCTGCAGGAGCGGCTGCGCGGCGCGCTGGATGCCGAGAACTACGAGCTGGCCGCCATCCTCCGCGACGAGCTTCGCATGATGGAAGATTGAAGAAACCACAGATGAACACAGATGGGAAAAGGCCGGATTGAGTTTCGCCGCCGGGCTTGACCCGGCGTGGGGCCCGCAGTTTGGGCCCCAACGCGCGGACACTTCTGCGCGCGCCGGTTCGATCCGGACAGGGGGTTTAGTTTGCGCGCGCAGATGTGACCGCGGGTGAGTAGTGTCAAGTGGGTGGTCGTTGGTGCCTGGTGGTTGGTCATTGGTCATTGGTGGTCGGCGCGAGAAAAGAGGCCCCGCTATACAGGGGCCGACGGGCCGAACTGCGCGCGCCGAGACCGCCGTTTTTGAAAACGGATCGAAAAAACGTCAAAGAATCACCGCAGCCCGAAGGGAGGAAGACTCAACACTGAGGCACAGAGGGCACAGAGCGGAAGGGATCAACGGAAAACGATCGTTTAGCCGCGAGCCGAAGGCGAGCGCGTGGAGGAAGAAGTCACCAAGCCATCGAGGGAAGATCAAGGCACGAAGGCACGCAGGCACGAAGGCACGCAGGCACGAAGGCACGGAGGCACGAAGGCACGGAGGCACGCAGGCACGAAGGCACGCAGGCACGCAGGCACGAAGGCACGGAGGCACGGAGGGCCGCGGCTCGAAAACAATGGGGTGTGTCCGGATCATCCCCCGTTAGCCCCAGCCTCTGCCCCGGGTCCTTCCTCGTTCGGGGATTGATCGCATGTACGGCACCTACGAGAAAGGCGTCCGCCCACCGACGGACGCCTCGCCAACAATCTTGGACTCACTGATTTCCTAGATGGTGGTCCTCTAGGATCCGGTTCAGGCGGATGGTGACCGGCACCGGGACAATCCCCATATCTTCCGGGATGCGATGAAGCTCATGCTTGCTTCGGAGAACGTGGAGTACCCGGAGTTAGTCGCCTAGCCGATGTGCTCAAGAAGTTCGAAAATGAAGTCTACCGGTTCAGCGATCGAGTATCCAGAGTTTGTGATCGTTGTATTTGTGTATTTGTGCATCGTATTCAGCCAGGTTTCGGCAACTGGTACGAATTCAGAAACGACGCCAACAAGACGCAAATACGGTGGTGCAACTTCGATCACCGGGCCACCGCTGTTTCCGTGGTAGACAGGACAATCCAAGATCAACGTCTTTGATGAATCGTTCTTGCCCGCGATTATGCCTTTTCGTAAGAGCGGTCGATCGTAATCGAGTTGTGGCAGGTGTTTCATGCCAATTGAGCTTGGGTAACCGAATAGAAAGACGTCATTGGCAATCAGCACATCCGCGTATTCCTTCGTCGACTCTTTGCCGCTGATATAGACGAGGTCTGCTGCATCGGAAACGATTCTAGCGCCAGCAACAGGTTTCCATCGCTGGTCGGTAGTGTGTAGGCCAATCTTCACAACGGCGACGTCGTGTGTGTGGTGTGCCGCGACGGAACCGTTGGATTCGAGTGCCGCGAAATCCAAAGACAAACGGTTAATCGCGGAAAGGTCTCGTGAGAAGGAAGTGAGCGTCGCGGTGTCGGAATGGCGCTTTTTGGTGTCGCGGTCAAAGAAGACGTGCTTCGCCGTAGCGAGGAAGATGCCCGACTCTGTCTTCACGAAAACCGCTGAGCCAGATGCACCGTTGCCAAGCACGACTTTGACCGGGTACGCGAGATTGTTATCAGGAATCGACCGCGCTGACGATTTCACTGACGTAGTGGGGTGATTCAACGATTCAATCTTTCGACGCCGATGGCGGCGTGTATTGCTTCACGCTTGTTGGGCGCACGCCGTGCCGGCGAGCTCGGGACGTTGCTGTCGCCTCGCCGTCGGCGTCTACGATCAACGGCTCTACATCCCGCCCCGTCTCTGCATCAACGCCGTGGACCTTGAATTGCAAATCCGAACTCCTGCGCCGGTCCGTGGCGATGTTCACCA
>JACZXL010000296.1 GCA_022571635.1 Planctomycetota bacterium | reverse complement strand
CGATAACCTCGCATGGCAATGCGAGGTTCCCGCGGGTATTCACCCGCGGCTATGAATCAAACGATGCGCGAATTGCTCTCAAAACGTATCACGGCCCGGACGGTTGCTTGGCGTACCGCGGCTGGAAGAGCTGGACCTGGAAATCGCCCGGCATCCGGAATTGAGTCGCGAGCCCATAGCCGACATCACGAACCTCGTCTGTGAACTCGACGCCCCGGGCCTTGAGCTGGGCCACCGTTTTCTCGATGTCGTCGCAATAGAACGAGATGTAGTGGGTGCCCGAGGGTTGACCGTTTTCAGTCTCAGCCGGGTGACAGCCCATTTCCGCTTCCGGGAGGTCGAAGATCAGCCACCCGTCCCCAACATCCGTATACGAGAACCCGAGCTTGTCTCGGATGAAGGACCGAAGCGCTTCGGGCTCCGACGTGTAGAACATGGTGTGGACGCCCGTGATCATTGATCCGTTCTCCTTTCGCTTTGACGCGGCCGTTTGCCGATCTCGCGGTTCATGGTACGCCAACACCTATGTTGCGCAACATAAGCGAGCGTCGCGCGCCGGATTTCGTAGGGGCCGATCCGACTTGCCATCTGCTCGGGCGAACCGGGATGATTGACCGCATCAGTCATGCTGCTCGGCTCCGCCGCCGTCCTATAAAACCCCCAAGTCAGACCCCACTACCCGGCCGGGGTGGTCTGTAGCTTATCGTCGTGTCGTGGGCGTGGCGGCTGGGGACACGTAGCATGGCAAGCTGGTGGCATTGAACGGCGCCCGGCGGTCGGAATAGGATGTGAGCAGACGTGTCCAATCCTCAGGGCGCTCCTTGAACGACGAGGTCGAGCCATGCGCAGGGTGATGATGATTCTCATTTTGATCGCGGCGACGGCCGTCCTGACGGGCTGTCACCATGGGTACTATTCCGGCGGGTTTGGGTATGGCTATTCCAGCGATGTGCTCGTGTACGGCGGGCATCACGGCTACGTGCACTACCGATATGGCTACGGCGGCCACGGCCATCACGGCCGCCACGGTCATCACGGCGGGCACGGTCGTCATGGCGGCCATGGTCGCCACTGACCCGCTGTCAGGCTAACCGCTGGGAGCAGCGCCCCCGCCCCCGGTAGCGCTTGCCCCCGAGCCAAGTCCATGCGCGCTCGCAATCAACGACACCCAGGGATTGAATCCGTGGGCGTTTTCGTTGGTGTGAGGAATGTGTTGGCGACTAGACTTCTACGGCGAGGCGTTCGGCCTTCGCTTTGGCGTCGTCGAGTGTGCCGACGTACATGAAGGCGCTTTCCGGCAGATCGTCGCCTTCGCCTTCAGCCAACCGGTCGAACGAATCGATCGTTTCCTCAAGCGGTGTGTAGATGCCCTTGAGGCCGGTGAATTGCTCAGCCACGAAGAACGGCTGACTGAAGAACCGCTCGATCTTGCGGGCTCGGGCCACGGCGAGTTTGTCTTCCTCGGCAAGTTCGTCTACGCCCAGGATTGCGATGATGTCCTGAAGATCGCGGTAGCGTTGTAGAATCGTCTGCACCTTGCGGGCCACGGCGTAGTGCCGTTCGCCGATGGTCCCCGGCTCGAGGATGCGCGAGGTCGAGGCGATGGGATCGACCGCGGGGTAGATGCCCTTCTCGGTGATGCTGCGCTCGAGTACGACGAAGGCGTCGAGGTGGCTGAATGCGGTCGCCGGCGCCGGGTCGGTCAAGTCGTCGGCGGGAACGTAGATCGCCTGAACCGAGGTGATCGCGCCCTTGGTTGTTGAGGTGATTCGCTCCTGGAGCTGCCCCATCTCGGTCGCAAGCGTCGGCTGATAGCCCACGGCCGAAGGCATGCGACCCAGAAGCGCCGAAACTTCCGAACCCGCTTGGGTGAAGCGAAAGATGTTGTCAATGAAGAGCAGCGTTTCCTTGCCGGAGGTGTCGCGGAAGTCTTCAGCCATGGTCAGGCCGGACAGACCCACGCGGAGGCGTGCCCCGGGTGACTCGTTCATTTGCCCGAAGACCATCGCGACCTTCTCGATGACCTTGGCGGTCCGGCCGTTCTCGTCGGTGTACTCGGCTTCCTGCATTTCCAGCCAGAGGTCGTTGCCCTCGCGCGTTCGCTCGCCGACGCCGCAAAAGACGCTGTAGCCGCCGAACTCACGGGCGACGCGCGCGATCATTTCTTGAATGATGACGGTCTTGCCTACGCCGGCCCCGCCGAACAGGCCGATCTTTCCGCCGCGGACGAACGGGCAAAGCAGATCGACCACCTTGATGCCGGTCTCGAGCATTTCGGTCTTGGGGTTGAGCTCGGTGAACTTTGGCGGCTCGCGATGGATGGGCCGGCGTTGGGTGGCGTTGACCGGTCCTTTTTCGTCGATCGGCTCACCGAAGAGATTGAACACGCGACCGAGCACCACTTCGCCGACGGGTACGGTGACGGGTCCGCCGGTGTCCACACAGTCGTCGCCGCGGCGCAGGCCGTCGGTGCCGGCCAGGGCGATGCACCGGATCTGGCCGCCGCCGAGGTGCTTGGCGACCTCGCCGACGAGGGTCGTCTTGTCGCCTCGTATGTCGATCTCGCACTTGACGGCGTTGTAGATCTCCGGCAAATCTTCCTCGGGGAACTGAGCGTCGAAGGTGGAGCCGATGACTTGGATGATGGTGCCGGTGGTGGCCATGCGCGACGTCCTGCGATACAAAGGGAGAGACCGCCCGCCGACGGCACTTCGCCGCCTCGGCAGGTTGGTCGAGGGCGGGCTAGAATAGGGGCTTCGGTCGGGGATGCCAAGCTGCCGCCAGCCCGCGTCCGGCCGTGGCCTCACCAGCAGATCCAGGAGCGTTATGCCCCGCAAGAGACGACCAGCGCTGAAGCGCGTCGCGTTCATCGGCACCTCCCTGCCTCGTCAATGTGGGATCGCCACTTTCACCGGCGACCTGACCGATGCTCTGGCCCGCGCGTTTCGCCACACCGAGGTCTTCGTCGTCCCCGTCAACGACACGAACGACGGATACGACTACCCCGACCGAGTATGGTTCGAGATCGCGGAGAAGGAGATTGCGTCGTATCGGCGGGCGGCGGACTTCCTGAACATCAACAATGTGGACGTTGTCAATCTCCAGCACGAGTTCGGGATCTTCGGCGGCCCGGCGGGCAGTCACATCCTCGCCCTGCTCCGCGAGCTGCGCATGCCGATCGTCACCACCCTTCACACGATCCTCAGCGAACCCGATGCGAGCCAGCGGGCGGTAATGGACGAGCTGGCGGACCTTTGCGACAGCCTGGTTGTGATGACCCAACGAGGCGTCGAACTGCTGCGCGACGTGTACGACGTTGCGGATCAGAAGATCGAGTTGATCCCCCACGGCATCCACGACGTGCCGTTCGTGGACCCGAGTTTTTACAAGGACAAGTTCGGTGTCGAAGGCAAGAAGGTTCTGCTCACGTTCGGGCTGCTCGGGCCGGGCAAGGGCATCGAGCACGTCATCGAAGCCTTGCCGGCCATCATCGATCGCCACCCCGACGTGGTCTACATCATTCTGGGGGCGACCCATCCCACGCTGAAGCGGCAGCAGGGCGAGATCTACCGGTTAGGCCTGCAACAACTGGCTCGGGAGCGAGGTGTTCAAGGGAGCGTGATCTTCCACAATCGGTTCGTCAGCACTGAGGAGCTGATGGAGTTTCTGGGGGCGGCAGACCTCTATGTCACGCCGTACCCCGACGTTCACCAGGTCGTTTCTGGAACGCTGGCCTATGCGGTGGGCGCGGGCAAGGCCGTGGTTTCCACACCCTACTGGCATGCTGAGGAACTGCTCGCCGAGGACCGCGGCGTGCTGGTGCCGATCAAAGACTCGCCTGCAATCGCGGAGGCGGTCGTCTCGTTGCTGGACGATCCCGTTCGGCGAGACGCGATGCGCAAGCGGGCATACCTGCTTGGCCGGGAGATGACTTGGTCGAAGGTTGCCCGCCGCTACATGGAAGCGTTCGAGCGTTCGCGCGACAACCGGCTGCATCAGCCTCGACCTGCCTTCGAAGCCACCACGCTGAACAAGGGTCCGGGCGAACTGCCGCTGTTGAAGCTGGATCATCTTCGTCGGATGACCGACGGCACGGGGATGCTGCAGCACGCGACCTTCTGCGTGCCTGATTACTCAGCCGGCTACTGCATTGATGACAACGCTCGGGCCCTGATCTTCTGTGTGCTGGTTGACGAAATCGCGGACGTCCCTTCCCAGGAGTTGTTCGGCCTGGCCTCGCGGTACATGGCGTTCATCCAGCATGGGTTCGACCGCGAGACGAAACGCTTCCGCAACTTCCTGTCCCACGATCGGAGA